>DATJDE010000319.1:0-6089 GCA_035497595.1 Rhizomicrobium sp.
CGCTTTTCAGCCAGCCATAGGCGTTTTCGCCTTTGACCAGGAGGGTTGCGGATTTGAGGCCGACGCCCTCCCCCAGACTTTCTTCGATCAGTTGCAGCTTGTAGCCGTGGCGTTCGGCCCAGCGGGTGTACATGCGGAACAGCATTTCCGCCCAGTCCTGGCTTTCGGTGCCACCTGCCCCGGCATGGACTTCGAGATAGCTGTCATTGCCATCGGCTTCGCCCGACAGCATGGATTGCAGGCGTTGATGTTCGGCGCGTTTGCCGACATCGGCGATGCTGGCTTCAGCATCGGCCACCATGGCGGTGTCGTTTTCGGCTTCGGCCATTTCGATCAGGCCGAGGGCATCGTTCAGTTCGCCCTCCATGCCGCGCACGCTTGAGAGCGAAGCATCGAGTTTCTGGCGTTCGCGCATCAGCTTTTGGGCGCCTTGCGGATCGTCCCAGATCTTTGGGTCTTCGGATTTGGCGTTCAGTTCGTCGAGACGACGAAGGGCGTTATCCCAGTCAAAGATGCCTCCTCAGCAGGCTGAGTGCCTGCCGGATCTCTTCGACGCTGCGTTCTGTTTCGGCGCGCATGGTGGTCCTCTTCGGCGCTTATATGGCGGCGGATTTCGTAAACGGCAAGAGTTGAAGTGCCGGGAGTTCGATATGCGAGGCACCGGTGTGGCGTCACCTGGGTGGCCCGCACTTGGCGGGCCATGACAAGGGGCTAGTAAAGCCCGCCTGTGCCTTCGCCGACCGTGGTGGCGGGGCCGAAGGTGGTTTGGCCCTGGGTGTTCATGGGCGTGACGGGCTGCTCATCCATCCCTGCGACGCCCGGCTCGGTGCCTGCGCGGAAGGCTTCTTCGATTGAGCCGGGGGTTCCGGCTGCAACTTCGGCGCCGCTCATGCGATCCACCGGCACGAAGACAATGCCTGCGGGCACGCGGAACGGAATGGGCGGCACGCCGGCGAGCGCCTCTTTCATGAAGTCGCGGAAGATCGGGGCGGCGACGGTGGCGCCCTGTTCGCGTTTGCCCAGGGTCTTGGGATCGTCGAAGCCGACAAACACACCGGCCACCAGATCGGGCGAGAAGCCGACGAACCAGACATCCTTGGAATCGTTCGAGGTGCCGGTTTTTCCCGCCAGCGGCTTGCCGATGACGCTGACCGAGCGGGCGGTGCCGCGCAACACCACGCCTTCCATCAGCGACACGGTTTGAAAGGCGATGCGCGCGTCCATCACTTGCGGGCGATTGTCGGGGATCAGCGGATCGGACTGGTTGTGCCATGTGGCATTGCAGTCGCTGCAAACGCGCGTGTCGTGGCGATAGATGGTTTTGCCGTTGCGGTCCTGAATACGGTCCACCAATGTCGGCGTGACTTTTTTTCCGCCATTGGCAAATTCTGAATAGCCGGTAACAACGCGCAGCAGTGTGGTTTCGGCAGCGCCGATGGAATTGGCCAGATTGGGCGCGAGGTGATCGTAGACGCCGAACCGTTCCACCAGACCGGCGATCTTTTTCATGCCGACGGCATCTGCCAGGCGGATGGTCATCAGGTTGCGCGACAGTTCGATGCCACGGCGCAAGGTGGCAAGGCCGATGAATGACTTTTCGTAGTTTTCAGGGCGCCACATCGGAAGGCCAGGGCCTTGATACATTTCAACCGGCGCATCGAGAATTTTGGAAACCGGCGTGTAGCCATTTTCCAGCGCGGTGGCATAGACGAAAGGCTTGAAGGCCGAACCGGGCTGACGCATCGCCTGTGAGGCGCGGTTGAATTCGCTCGACGGATAAGAGAAGCCGCCGGACATGGCCAGCACCCGGCCGGTATGGGGATCCATCACCACGATGGCGCCGTTAACCTTGGGAATCTGGCGCAAGCCGTAATTGTCTTTGCCTTCGGTCTTTTCGACATAGATGACGTTGCCGGGCTTGTAGACCTCTGCCGGGGAGGTGGGCGATGGGCCGACCGATGCATCCGGGTTTGGTTTGCGCGCCCAGGCGAGCGAGGCCAGCGGAATTTTGCCGTGGCTGCCATCGGTGAACCCGATATCGGTGGTCTTGGCCTTGTCGAAGCCAAGCACCACGGCGACGCGCCAGGTATCGATGCCGGAGGTGTTTTTGATGGCGGACAGCGCGGGCTTCCAGTCGCCCGTAATGTCGATGCTGTTTTTGGTGCCGCGCCAGCCGTGGCGATGGTCGTAGCGCACAAGGCCCATGCGCAGCGCGTTCACCGCAAGGTTTTGCAGCCGCGTGTCGAGCGTCGAGCGGACTTGCAGGCCGCCATCATAAAGTTTGTCCGCGCCATATTTGGCGTAGAGCTTGCGGCGCACATCTTCCACGAAATAATCGGCATCTTCGGTCTGGCTGCCGAGCGCTCTGGAGCCGGTGACGAGGTCTTCGGCCTTGGCCTGTGCCGCCTGTTCGCGGGTGATGTAGCCATTCTCGCGCATCTGCTCGATCACCCAGTTACGGCGACCGACGGCGGCGGCTTTGCGAAAGCGCGGATCATAATTCGATGGCGCTTTGGGCAGGGCGGCGAGGAAGGCAACTTCGGCAATGCTGAGCTGATCGAGCGACTTGCCGAAATAGTTCAGCGTCGCGGCCCCGATGCCATAGGAGTTCTGGCCGAGGTAAATCTCGTTCAGATAGAGTTCGAGGATCTTGTCCTTGGAATAGGTGCTGTCGATGCGGATCGCGAGGATCGCCTCGCGCAGCTTGCGGGAAAATTTGCGCTGGTTGGTGAGCAGGAAGTTCTTGGCCACCTGCTGGGTGATGGTGGACGCCCCTTCCAGCCGTTTGCCCCGCACGATGTTGAAGACATCTTTCACCGCGGCGCGGGCGATGCCCATGGGATCGATGCCGGGGTGGCGGAAGAAGTTTTTATCTTCGGCGCTGAGAAAGGCTTCGACCACCAGCTTGGGAACAAACTCCACCGGCACGAAGATGCGCCGCTCGCGGGCATATTCGCCGAGGATGGTGCCGTCACCCGCATAAACACGGGTGGTGACGGGCGGATTGTAGTTTTTCAGGGCATCGACGCCGGGCAGGTCGCGCGTGATCTGATAGATATAGAACACGCCAACGCAGGCTGCGATGAGGGCTGCCGCGCCGAAAACCACCAGCAATACTGTTAATACGCGCCGCATTTGGTCCGGCTCTAGTTTGGGCGTCTCTTATAGACTGTTTGTGGCTGGGAAAAGGCCGCTTTCCCGGCGGGATGCGGGTTGATCAATCGGAAGCGCCCTGCCCGGCGGTTATCGTGCGGCGTGTTGCACTGAAGTTGCGGTCTATCGCCCGGGCGATGGCATGGGCCACACCGTCGCGCCAGGCGGTGGTTCCCATCTTGCGGGCGTCGCTGGCGTTGGACAGATAGCCAAGCTCGATCAATACGGCGGGAACGTCGGGCGCCTTGAGCACTGCGAAGGCCGCCGATCTGTGCGGCTGGCGCGGCAAAATGTCCGTCGCGCTTCTTAAATGCGTCACCACGGATTCGGCGAAGCGGGACGAGCGGTTCAACGTATCGCGCTGGGCAAGATCGATGAGGATGGAGGCGACCGGCGTGTCCTGCTCCGACAGATCGACACCGGCGATGATGTCGGACTGGTTTTCCTTGGCGGCCAGGGCCGCGGCCTCCTTGTCGGAGCCGGATTCGGACAGGGTATAGACAGATGCTCCGTAGACGGACGGCTGCGGATTGGAATCTGCGTGGATCGAAACGAACAGATCGGCCGCAGAATTGCGGGCGATGCGCACGCGCTGGCGCAGCGGAATATATGTGTCGTCGTCGCGGGTCAGGTAGACGCTGTAGGCGCCGTAGCCTTGCAGCACCTTGCGCACCCGTTTGGCCATATCGAGCACCAGATCCTTTTCGTCCAGCCCGGTGACGCCGCTGGTGCCGGTGTCGATGCCGCCATGGCCGGCATCGAGCACGATGATCTTTTTGTTACCGGCGGCGCGGGCCTGCACCCGCGCGGTGTCGAAGCTCTTGCGTTCGACCGCCGCCTCACGGGCGCGCAAATCGGCTGGCCAGCCTGAGGCGACGGTGAATTTGTTCTGGCTGGTGGGCAGAAGGTCCACCACGATGCGGTAGCCATAGCCCTCGGACGGGGCCAGCGCGACGGGGGTGGTGGCCGTCACCGCACGGTTCAGGTCGATCACAAAGCGCGAATTGCCCGGGCGGAACAACCCGTAGCGGAAGCTGCGTACGGCGCTGCGGGCCGAAGGCGGGGGGCTGCCCTGGAGCCGCCAGATCACCTGGCGCATGTCCATCACCACCCGGTTTGGGCTTGCCAGCGTAAACACCCGCAGGATCAGGGGGTCGGAAACCTCGATCATGATTCGGGTGCGGTCGGCATAATCGATCACCTGGACCCCGAGAATGACGGGTGCGGCTTTGCGCGCCTCGTTGAGTCGCAAGGAGGTCTCGCTGTCCCGCATCAGGCGGCCCAGAGCGTCGTCACCCGGCTTGGGGCGCGGCACGGGCTGGGCAAAAGCCAGCGTTACCGCCGCCAATGCCGCCCCCAGGGTAAAAAGAAACGCCCCCCACCGCATCAGCAAAACCTTAGCATTCGCACGTAAACCCCAGCAAAACTTGGCAATAAAGCCGTTACGGTTCCTTAGCACGTCGGCGCGCCATAATGAATCCGGAAGGGCTGGTCTTGCGCAGGGGCGCGAACCACCCCTACATAGACCTGTCTGTTCGCCACCCGTGTATCGGGGTCGCGGCGGGCTTGGCCGGGACGGCGATCTATCTTCCTTCCGGCTTCAGAGTTCAGCCACGACTGTGCGAAACGGCGCTATAGCGCACCTGTGCGCCACCGAGAATGATGAAGATATGATCGACGGTTTCCACCTCCCACCCGCAAGCCCGGGGCTTTTGCCCGGCGATGCGGCATGGAGGGCTCCGTCCCCACACACACAGCGGTCCCATTCGCTTTCGAGCCCCGCGCTGATGCGCTGGATGGCTTTGCGTGCGAGCGCGCCGCCCGGAGATATAAATGTCCAAACGTATGCTTATCGACTCCAGCCACCCGGAAGAAACCCGTGTGGTGGTGCTGGACGGCCAGAAGGTCGACGAATTTGATTTTGAGGCTGCCTCGCGGCGGCCACTGAAAGGCAACATCTATCTCGCCAAGGTGACGCGCGTGGAGCCTTCGCTCCAGGCGGCCTTTGTCGAATATGGCGGCAACCGGCAGGGCTTTCTCGCCTTTGCCGAAATCCACCCCGATTATTATCAAATTCCGGTGGCCGACCGTGAAGCGCTGTTGGCCGAGCAACAGGCCGAAGCGCGGCGCGACGCGGAAGACGAGTTTGAAGCCGTCGAGACCGGCACCCAGCCGATGACGGAAGAAGAGCTTGCCGCCCTCGATGCCGCCGACATGGCCGAACATGGGGATGCGGGTTATCACGCAGACGCAGATCATCACGACCATGACGATGATCACACCATCGATGAGGATCACACCTCGCCGGGCGAAGCCGAGTTCGGCTTCCATCTGGAGCCCGAAGGGTCCGCCAACGACACGGGCGAGCGGTTTGTCGAAGATACCCCGCTTGAAACCATTGCTCAGGCAGAAGCCGCGCAAGGCGTGGCCGACGAGCAGACGGCGGCGACATCTGTGTTCGATCTGCCGGAAGTGAGCCTTGAGGCGGTGGCCGATGCGCTTTCGGGCGACATCACGCTGATCACCGAGGAATTTGCCCAGGGCGTGGTGGATGAACAAGGTGCGGCGCAAACCGGGCTGGTGCCCGAGCATGACGACCTGACGGCTGAGGACTCCCGGGCAGCCCAGGCCTTGCAGGCGCCCCGCCCTGCCCAGCGCTGGACCCGCCGCAAGCATTATAAAATTCAGGAAGTCATCAAGCGTCGCCAGATCATTCTGGTGCAGGTGGTCAAGGAAGAACGTGGCAACAAGGGTGCGGCGCTGACCACTTATATGTCGCTCGCGGGCCGTTATTGCGTGTTGATGCCCAATACCCCGCGCGGCGGCGGGATTTCGCGCAAGATCACCAATGCCAATGACCGCAAGCGGCTGAAATCTGCCGCGGCGGCGCTGGAGCTGCCTGAGGGCATGGGGCTGATCATCCGCACCGCAGGCGA
>DATJDE010000320.1:0-20637 GCA_035497595.1 Rhizomicrobium sp.
AGGTGAAGATTCTTTATATTGCGCGTAGCAGGAGGGCGGTGGCGTCGTCGCTTTTTTTGAAGCGGGGGTGGGTGCGGCCTTCGGGGTCGTTGGCTTCGATGTCGCGCAGTTCGTTGTAGAGCGCGCGCAGGCCTTTTTTGGTGACGGCGTCGAGCAGGGTTTCTGCGTTGTAGCGATTGTAGTCGCTTGCGAGCGCCAGGAAGCCGTCTGACAGGAGCAGGATTTGCGTTCCTGGCGGGGCGGCGATGGTTTGGCTTTGGGCGTGTTCGGCGCAACCGCCATCGGGGCTGAACAGCCAGCTTTCTTCTGCGGTATTCACGCGGTTGCGGGCGGTGCGCAAGGCGGGGAGATATTCGGCGCGGGAGACGCCTGCTGCGGGGGCGAGGTTTTTTGCTTTGGCCAGCAGCGCGACGCGGGCGGATTCGAGGCTGCGTTTTTCCATCGCCTCACCGATGATCTGGGTGGGTTCGCCGGGGCGTTTGATCAGGGCGGCGCAATCGCCGAACCACAGGGCTTCGAGCTGGTGGTTGTGTTCTGCGACCAGCATCATCGAGGCGAAGGGGATTTCGTAGGTGTGTGCGGGGGCGCGCAACGCCAGTGTCTTAAAGTTCGTTTCGGCATCGGCTGCGGCACGGCGCAAAATTTCGCGCGGAGGCGTGTTTGCGCCGCCGTGCAGGATCAGGCCTTCGGCGCCGCGCCGCGCGATCCAGGCGGCATCGCTATCGACCGGCAAAATCTGTTCGCCCAATCCGGTGGCGCCATCGAAGACGGCGGCGAGATGGTCTGCGTGGCAGAAGGCATCGTCATTGGGCTTTGCCGGATCACCCGGCAGGCTCAGCATGGCTACCGCTTCGAGCATCAGGTGGCGGTGGCCTGAACCACGGCTTTGAGCCGTTCGGCGAGGGAAAATTCATCTTCCAGAAAATCGGCATCCACCCACCAGTCTTCCACTTCGGTGAGGATGCGGCCCACCAGCGGACCTTCGGGAACGCCGGCCATCATCACGTCGCGGCCGGTGAGCGGAAATTCGGGGCGGGTCCAGGCGGCAGCGACGGCGATCAGGGCGCGCCATTGAATCGCGTTGTTGTCTTTGGGATCTTCTGCCCAGCGCAAGGTGACGCGATCTGTGAAGGTTTGGGGGCCGAGACGATAGAGGAGTTTGCGCACCTCTTTGATCGACAGATAGGAGACGATTTTTTCGCTGCCGCCTAAAATATCTTCCAGCCGCGTGCGTTGGGCGTTGGAGAGTTTGAAGCGATCTGCTGTGGCATTGGCGGCGGCGACATCGGGCAGCAGGGCTGCGAGGCGCTGAACCGGGTCGGGCGTGAAGAAATTATTGGCATCGTTGCGAGCGAGTTTTTCGAGCCGCGCGATGCTGAGCGTGCCGGGCAGGAGTTCGGCGAGGATGCCGGTGGAGGCCATCAGGCGCAGCGCAGGCACGGGATTTTCCGCTTCCAGCAGGCGCAAGCTTTCCTTGGCGATGCGTTCGCCGGAGAGTTGGGCGAGGCCTGCTTTTTCCGCGGCGGCGGCGGTGAGGGCCGCAGAGTCGATTTCGCCCTTGCCGTACCAGGCGTGGAAGCGGAACAGGCGCAGGATGCGCAAATAATCTTCCCGGATGCGGGTGGTGGGGTCGCCGACAAAACGGACATGGCCTGCTGCGAGATCGGCGATGCCGCCGACGCTATCGAAGATTTCACCCGCCATGTCGGCATAGAGCGCGTTCATGGTGAAATCGCGGCGGGCTGCGTCCTGCGCCCAATCGGTGGTGAAGCTGACGGTGGCTCTGCGGCCATCGGTTTCGACATCGCGGCGCAGGGTGGTCACTTCCAGCGTTTTGCCCTGCGCGATGGCGGTGACGGTGCCGTGCTCGATGCCGGTGGGGGCAAAGCCGAGACCCGCGGCTTTCAGGCGGGCGATCACTTCATCAGGCGTGAGGGGGGTGGCGATGTCGATGTCTGCCACCGCCTGGCCCAGCAGCGCGTTGCGCACCGCGCCGCCGACGAAGCGCGCCTCGCCCAGCGCCGCCATCACCGCGCGCGTTTCGGGCGCTGTCATAAAGGGGTGCGCTTTGGGATCAAGGCGGCGCATTATTTCCCCTTTTCGAAATGGCCGGGCACGACTTTGCCATTCACCGCATAAGGGGGGACGTAGACGCCTTCAGTGTTTTGCGGCTCGGTGAAGCCGAGCACCAGAAAGCTCAGCACCACCAGCGAAAGACCGGCGATGAACAGCCCCGTCCATGGCGTGGCGCCGCGCACGGTGTTGGGCCGGAAGCGCAGCAGATAGACATAGAGCGCGTAGAGCGCGAACGGCAGCAGGAACAGAGCCAGACGGGTGAGGAGGATGCGGATCATTGGCCGAAGCGCTCGGCGAAATTGACGACCATGGCGGCGGTGGCTCCCCAGATGCGGTGGCCCGCATAATGATATTCATAATAAGAGCGTTGTTGGCCCTGCCATTCGGCCTGACCGTGAACACGGTTTGCGGTGTCCAGCAGAAAAGCGAGCGGGACTTCAAAAATGCGTTCAACCTCGGCAGCGCCGGGGCGCAAGGCAAACCCATCCCTCAGCACCCCCACGACCGGCAGGATCACATAGCCGGAGCCGGTTTCATAGGTATCGAGAAAACCTTCGACCGTGACAAAGGCCGGATCGATGCCGGTTTCTTCGTGGGTTTCGCGTAAAGCTGTCTGCACCAGGGAAATATCGGCGGCCTCTGCCTTGCCGCCGGGGAAGCTCACCTGGCCTGCGTGGTTGGTGAGATGGCGGCTGCGTTCGGTGAAGAGCACACGCGGCGTTGTACCTGCGATGATCGGCATCAGCACCGCGGCGGGGCGCAAGGCGCGCGGCTCAGCCGGGCGCATGGTGGGATTGAGATCGAAATCGCCGCGCGCGGGGGTGAGCGGCAAAGCGGGCGCTGTTTTTTGCAGGGCGGCGCGCAGGGTTTGGGTTTGGCCATGCGCGAGATCGCGGATCAGAGGGACTGTTTGCGAATCGTGGATGTTCATTCCGCGCGGCCAATGGGGAAAAAGGTGCCGCTGCTCCATACGCCCAATTGTTCGCCCGATACATCCGCCACCGCGATATCGGCCATTTGATAGAAGGGCGTGCGGGCGATGCGCGCTTCGAGGCCTTTGCGGATATGGACGTAAGGGGCTGGTTCGCGGGTGTGCGGATCGGTTTCGACACGGATGGGGTTTTCTGCCGACGCTGTGACCTCATCGCCTACGCTGGTGGTGAAGCGCAGGGTTTGCTCTTTGCCCTGCCCTTCCACATCCATCAGCACGGCGAGGAAGGGGGCATCGTCCACCGTGATGCGCATTTTTTCGGCGGGGGTGACGAGGTGATAGCCATCTGCGTCTTTGCGCAGGATGGTGGAGAACAGGCGCACCAGTTCCTTGCGGCCGATGGGGCTGCCCTGATGATACCAGGTGCCATCGCGCGCGATGCGCATGTCGCTTTCGCCGCAATGCGCGGGGTTCCAGGACTCGACCGGCGGGAGTTTGCGGCCCTTTGCCGCCTCCCGCTGAAGGCTTGCCAATCCCATGGGGTAAGGGCCGATTGGGTAATCTGTCGTCATATTTTTGCCGGGTGATACCTTTCCTCTGCCGGTTGCACGCGCAGATGCCAGATGCGACATAACGAGCAGCCGGAAAACCGAACCTCTATCGTAGGCGGCAGGGGGGAAAGCGGCAAGAATTGCGAGCCTCCCCGCTGTGAGCGAGCTTATGAACCAGCCAATGAACCCGCGTGAGACACAAGAACCCCTGAAAGGCCAAGCTGTTGCCCAGGCCGAAAAGGCCGCCGCAACCTTTGCGCGGGTGCGCGAGGGGATCGGGCGCAGCATCTTTGGCCAGCGGGCGGTTATCGATCAGGCTTTGATTACGCTTTTGTCAGGCGGTCATGGGTTGCTGGTGGGCGTGCCCGGCCTTGCCAAGACGCGGCTGGTGGAAGCGCTGGGGGTGGTGCTGGGGCTCGACTGGAAGCGCATTCAATTCACGCCCGATCTGATGCCCGGCGATATTATCGGCTCGGAAGTGCTGGATGATGCCAATGGGACGCGGGCGTTTCGCTTTATTCGCGGGCCGGTTTTTGCGCAGTTGTTGATGGCGGATGAAATCAACCGCGCCAGCCCGCGCACCCAATCGGCCCTGTTGCAGGCGATGCAGGAGCGCCATGTCACGATTGCGGGCGCCCGCCACGATCTGCCGGCGCCGTTTCATGTGATCGCGACGCAGAACCCGCTGGAGCAGGAAGGCACCTATCCGCTGCCCGAAGCGCAGCTCGACCGTTTTTTGATGCAGATCGATGTTGGTTATCCCGATGAGGCGGCCGAGCGGCAGATGTTGCTTGCCACCACCTTTGGCGACGAAGAGGGGCTTTCGACCCTGTGCGGGCCGAACGATCTTGTGGAGGCGCAGAAAGTGGTGCGCCGGATTCCGGTTGGGGAAACGGTGGTCGATGCGATTTTGAAGCTGGTGCGCTCGGCCCGGCCCGGTGAGGAGAGCGCGAGCGATCTGCGCGATTACATTGCCTGGGGACCGGGGCCGCGTGCAAGCCAGGCCTTTATGCTGGCGGTGCGGGCACGGGCGCTGCTCGATGGGCGGCTTGCCCCCAATGTGGAGGATGTGATCGCGCTGGCGCAGCCAGTGTTGAAACACCGCATGGCGCTGAATTTTTCGGCGCGGGCGGAAGGCACCACGATCACGGGCGTTATCGACCGTCTATGCCAGAGCCTCTGACGGACCGCACTTTGACTGCAACGGCTTTGCGCCAACGCGCGGAGCGGGCCGCAGCGGCGCTGCCGCCGCTTTTGGTGGACGCCGAACGGCTGGCCGCAACCATTACGCTGGGTATGCATGGGCGGCGCAAGGCCGGGATGGGCGAGACCTTCTGGCAATTTCGCCGCTATCGCGCCGAAGATCCGGCGGCGGCGATCGACTGGCGGCAATCGGCGAAATCACAGCATTTGTTTGTGCGCGAGCGCGAATGGGAAGCGGCCGAAGCGGTGTGGTTTTTCCGCGATGGGTCGGCGGGGATGCGCTTTTCATCCGACACCAAAACTGGGCGCAAGATTGACCGGGCCAGTGTGCTTGCCCTGGCGCTTGGCGCGCTTCTGGTGCGCGGCGGCGAGCGGATTGCCACTTTGGGCGATGGGCGATTGCCTGCGAGCGGGCGGGCGGCGCTGGCGCGGATGGCGCAAGGCCTTGCCGCCGACGCCGCGACGGACCAGGTGCTGCCGCCGGATGCGCAAGCGACACGCAATGGGCATTTTGTCTGGCTCAGCGATTTTTTGCTGCCGTTTGAACAGATCGAGGCCCGGCTGCACCTGTTGGCGGCGCAAGGGTTGCATGTGCATCTGGTGCAGATAGTCGATCCGGCGGAGGAGGATTTTCCGTTTAGCGGGCGCACGCGCTTTGAGACCGTGGATGGGGCTTTGCGCGAAACCTTTGGCCGGGCGGAAACAGTGCGCAGCGAGTATCGCGCGCGCTTTGCGGCCCATGGCGCAGCGTTGACGGCGTTTGCCCGTCGTTATGGCTTTACGCATCTGCGCCATCGCACCGACCAGCGCCCGGAGCTTGCATTGGTTGCGTTATATGCGGCGCTGGGGGGCGTGCGCGCACAAGGCATGATGCTGTGATGGCGTGGCTCTCCACCCTCTCCTTTGGGGCACCGCTGGTGCTGGCGGGGCTTGTTGTTCTGCCGGTGATTTATTGGCTGCTCCGGGTGACGCCGCCCGTGCCGCGGCAGGTGGTGTTTCCGCCGCTGCGTCTGTTGCTGGGGTTGAGTGCACGCGAGGAGACACCGGCGCGCACGCCGTTTTGGCTTTTGCTGCTGCGCATGGCGATTGCGGCTTTGCTGATTGTGGCTTTGGCGGAGCCGCTGATCGGGGCCAACCAAGCTGCGCGCGCGCGCGGGCCGCTGGTGCTGTTTGTCGATAATGACTGGATGGCGGCGCAGAACTGGGACGCGCGGCAAACCGCGATGACGGAGGCGTTGCGTAACGCGGCGCGTGATGGGCGCGCGGTGGCGATTGTGCCGACGGCGGGGCCGCATGGTGAGATTTCGCTTCTGGCGGCGGGTCAGGCGGCGCGGACGGCGAACACACTTGCGCCGCAGCCATTTGCGCCGGATCGGGCACGCGCGTTAGCAGCGCTTGCGAAGGTAAAGTTTTCGGCGCGGCCTGAGATTTTGTGGCTGAGCGATGGGCTTTCGCAAGGCGAGGATGCGGCGATTGGCAATGGGCTCGCGAAGATTGGAAGTTTGCGCATTGTCGCCGATGGGCCGGCGCAAGGCCCGCTTGCGCTGTTGCCGCCGGTTAATGGGACGGATGGATTTGGCGTCAGCGCGCTGCGCCTTTCCGGTGAGGCGCAGCAGACGGTGCAGGTTGCGGCGCTGGGGCGGCGCGGTGAGGTGTTTGCGACGGCCCCGCTTAAGTTTGAACGCGGGGAACTGAAGGCGAGCGGCAAACTTGCGCTGCCGTTGGAATTGCGTAACCGGACGGCGCGGATTCAGCTTTCCAATGAAGGCTCGGCTGGCACGGTGCAGCTTTTGGATGCGAGCAATCGGCGGCGCGCTGTGGGGCTTGTTTCGGCGGGCAGCAGCGAGATGCAGCAGCCGCTGCTTTCGGATGTGTTTTATGTGCAGCGGGCGCTTTCGCCCTATGCCGATCTTACCAAGGGGTCGGTGGAGAAGGCGCTGGCGCGTGGGGTTTCGGTTTTGATGCTGGCCGATATCGGCAGGATCACCGGGGCCGATTACACCAGCGTGAAAAAATTTGTGGAGGATGGCGGCGTATTGGTGCGTTTTGCGGGCGCGCGCATGACAGAAGGCACGGACGATCTGGTGCCGGTGAAGTTGCGCGGCGGCGGGCGGTATCTGGATGGCGCGCTTGCCTGGGCGGAGCCGCAGCATCTGGCGCCTTTCCCGGAGGGCAGCCCGTTTGCGGGGATTGCTGTTCCGCGCGATGTCACCGTTTCGCGGCAGATATTGGCTGAGCCTTCGGTCGAGTTGGGGCCGCATAGTTGGGCGCGGCTGGCCGATGGCACGCCTTTGGTGACGGCGGCACAGCGCGGCAAGGGCTGGATTGTGCTGTTTCATGTGACGGCGAGCCCGGCCTGGTCTTCGCTGCCGCTGTCGGGCCTTTATGTCGATATGTTGCGGCGGGTGCTGGAGCTTTCGAGCGGGGCGCGGCCTGTGGCTGTTGGCGCGGATGTTTCGTTTGCGCCGGTGCAGACATTGAACGGGTTTGGACAGTTGCAGAAGGCTGCTGCGGATGCGGCGCCGCTGCGCGGCAACCAGCTTGGCAAGATCGAGGTGTCGGCGCTTCATCCGCCGGGGATTTATGGCAATGACGGGGCGGAAGTGACGTTGAACGCGGTGCGCGATGGATTCTCTTTCACGCCGCTCTCACTTTCAGGGCGGCGGATCGGGGCCTATGCGGCGGACGCTGCGGTGTCGCTGGGCGGGCCGTTGCTGGCGCTGGCGATGGGGTTGTTGTTGCTGGATGGGATTTTATCGCTGTGGTTGCGCGGGCTTTTGAATGTGCCGCGCAGGTTTGCTGCGCGGGCGGCGGTGGTTTTGCTGTTCTGTCTGGTGTGTGCGCCGCAGGTTTGGGCCGATGACAATTTCGATATGCGGGCGGCGCTGGATACGCGGCTTGCTTATGTGAAAACCGGCGCTGGCGATGTCGATGCGATGAGCAAAGCGGGGCTTGTGGGGCTCGACGTCGCTTTGACCATGCGTACCTCCTATGAGCCGCAGGATCCGATGGGCGTGGATCTGGAGACGGATGATTTAAGTTTCTTTCCCCTGCTCTACTGGCCGATGGTGCCGAGCCAGAAAGATTTGTCGCCTGCCGCGATTACCAAGCTCACTGATTATATGAAAAATGGCGGGACCATTCTGTTCGATACGCGCGATCTTTCACTTGGCGCGGTGCGCGGTGCGCAATCGCCCGGTGAGCAGACCTTGCGGCGGATTGCGGCGAAGCTGGATTTGCCGCCGCTGGAGCCCATTCCGCCCGATCATGTTTTGACCAAGGCGTTTTATCTGTTGCAGGCATTTCCCGGGCGCTGGGATGGCGGCAAGGTTTGGGTGGAGAAGCTGCCGCCTGCCGACCCCGATGCGGGGCCGAGCCCGGCACGCGGCGGCGATGGCGTTTCGCCGGTGATTATTGGCAGCAATGACTGGGCGGCGGCCTGGGCGGTGGACCAGCAGGGGCGGCCTTTGGTGGCGGTGGTGCCG
Organism: Rhizomicrobium sp.; assembly: GCA_035497595.1. Classification (GTDB taxonomy): domain Bacteria; phylum Pseudomonadota; class Alphaproteobacteria; order Micropepsales; family Micropepsaceae; genus Rhizomicrobium. Next base: position 8,247 of record DATJDE010000320.1, read on the forward strand.
GGCGGGGAACATCAACGTGAGATGGCGATCCGCTTTGGGGTGAATGTGGTGATGTATGCCTTCACCGGCAATTACAAAACCGATCAGGTGCATGTGCCGGCGCTTTTGGAGCGGTTGGGGCAATGAATTACGCCTTCGACTTTGCGCCTTATGTGCCGCTCTGGCTGATGTGGGCGTTTGGCGGATTGGCGCTGGCGCTGACCGTGTTTGGTTTTGTGCGGCGCGCGCGCGGGACATGGGCGCGTATGCTTGGTTTTGCGGTGGTGTTGCTGGCGCTGGCCAACCCGCTGATCGTGCATGAGACGCGCGCGCCGCTGGCCGATGTGGTGGCGCTTGTCATCGACACATCGCAAAGCATGGGGGTGAACAGCCGCGCGCGCGATGCGGCAGCGGCCGCCGATGTGTTGCGGGCGCGGCTGAAGCGCGAGAAAAATCTGGAGCTGCGCGAGGCCGATATTGTGACGCGCAACACGGGCGAGGACAGCGGCACCGAGGCTTTTGCCGCGATCCACCATGCGCTGGCCGATGTGCCGCCGGACCGGGTGGCGGGGGTGATTTTGCTCACCGATGGGCAAGTGCATGATGCGCCGCCGGCGCAGAAGACGGGGCTGCGCGCGCCGCTGCACGCGATCATTGTGGGCCAGCGCGATGAGCGTGATCGCAAGCTGACGGTGGTAGCTGCCGCGCGCTATGCGATTGTGGGGCAGCCTGCGACCGTGACCGTGCGGGTGGATGATTTCGGCTCGGACACTACCGGTGTTGCCAGTGTGCGGCTGCATGTCGATGGCGCGGACAAGGGTGTGCGCCAGGTGCCGCTGGGCAAGGATACGCCGATCCCCGTTCTGGTGAGCCATGGCGGGGAAAATGTGGTGGAGCTGGAGGCGGCGCCCGGCCCGGCTGAACTGACGCTGGAGAACAATCGCGCGGTCGCCACCATTTCGGGTGTGCGCGACCGCTTGCGGGTGATGCTGGTGTCTGGCGAGCCGCATGCGGGCGAGCGGGTGTGGCGCAACCTGCTCAAGGCCGATCCTTCAGTTGATCTGGTGCATTTCACCATTCTGCGCCCGCCTTCCAAGCAGGATGCGACGCCGATCGATGAGCTTTCGCTGATTGCGTTTCCGACGCGGCAATTGTTTGACGAGAAGCTTTCGTCGTTCGATCTGGTGATCTTCGACCGCTATTCCGAGCGTGGGATTTTGCCGCTCGCTTATTATGAAAATCTTGCGAGCTATGTGGAAAATGGCGGGGCGCTGCTGGTGTCGGCGGGGCCGGAATATGCGCAGGATATGAGCATCTATCGCACGCCGCTGGCCGCTGTGTTGCCGGCGCAGCCGACGGGCGATGTGATTGAGCAGGGCTTTCGCCCGCTGGTGACGGAGGCGGGGCTTGCTCATCCCGTCACGCGCGATTTGCCGGGCGGCAATGAGGCGGGCAAACCGCCGACCTGGGGGCGCTGGTTCAGGCTGATCGGCTCGCAAACCGTTTCGGGGCAGACGGTGATGAGCGGGCCGAATGGGCTGCCGCTTTTGGTGCTCGATCATATCAACAAGGGGCGGGTGGCGGAGCTTTTATCCGATCAGCCCTGGTTGTGGGCGCGCGGCTTTGAAGGCGGCGGGCCGCAGGCGGAATTGCTGCGGCGACTGGCGCATTGGCTGATGAAAGAACCGGAGCTGGAAGAAGAACGGCTGACCGCCAGCATTGCCGATGGGCGGATCACCATTGAGCGGCGCTCGATGGGCAAAGAGGTGCCGGAGGTTTCGCTGACCGTGCCTTCGGGCAAGACAAGCAAGATCACGCTGAAGAAAATCGAGCCGGGAATTTGGCGCGCCGTGCGCAATGCCGACGAATTGGGGCTTTATCGGTTAAGCGATGGCAAGTTCACCGCGGTTGCGGCGGCGGGGCCGCTGAACCCGAAGGAGGTTGCCGATATGCGCGCGACAGATTCCATTCTGGAGGCACCGGCGGACGCGAGTGGTGGATCGGTGCGCTGGCTGGTGGATGGGGTGCCGCATCTGCGCCGCGTTGCGCCGGGCGCAAGGAGCTTTGGCGGGGACTGGATTGGTTTGCGGGCCAATGGTGCGTATCGCGTGAGCGCGGTGGAGCAGCAGGCTTTGCTGCCGCCCTGGCTTGCGATGCTTGTGGTGGTGGGCGCGGTGCTGCTGGGCTGGCGGATTGAAGGGCGCTGAGCCCGCAGCCCTAAAATTTACGCGAGCGCGGTGCTATTGGCGCAGACCGGATCATCGATGCGGGGGCGCAGGACGGCGCCGCAAAGCCCATCCAGCGCATTTTCCTGAAGTGCGAGGCCGAGGATGCGGGCCGGATTGACCGGGCCGGGGAAGCGGAGATTGCCGGGCGGCAGCGCCGCGAAACCGACCCGCGCATAATAGGGCGCATCGCCCACCAGAATGATGACACGGTGGCCAAGTTTGCGCGCCTGTTCGATGCCGTGTTTCATCAAAGCGATGCCGATGCCGCGGCCACGCTGATCGGACTGGACGGCGAGCGGACCGAGCAGGAGTGCGGGCGTGCCGCCAACATCGACCGGCCAGAAACGGATGGAACCGCGCAAGATTCCATCTTCCACGGCGACAAAGCTGAGATTTTCCACGCAATGCACGCCGTCGCGCAGGCGATACGCGGATTTTGCAAAGCGCCCCGGCCCGAAACTCGTCGCGTTCAGCGCCTCGATGGCGGGCACATCGTCTGCACGCTCGGGCCGAATGTCCCACATCTGATGAACGCCTCTTTTAACCGGCGCGCCCGACTTGCTAGGGTCGGCGCATCAACATGATGGAGGTAAACTTGGGCGTTCTCGAAGGCAAGGTTGTTCTGGTCACCGGCGGTGCCAATGGCATCGGCAAGGAATGTGCGCTGCTGGCGGCAAAGGAAGGCGCCAAGGTCGTGGTCAACGATCTGGGCGGGCGGGTCGAAGGCGGCGATGAAGGTTCTGCCGGACCTGCGGAACAAGTGGTGCAGGAGATCAAGGCCGCTGGCGGCGACGCGGTGGCCAATTCGGACAGCGTGTCGAGCCGTGAAGGCGTCGGCCACATGATCCAGCAGGCGATGGACACCTTCAAAGGGCTGCACGCGATCATCAATCCGGCGGGTATTTTGCGGGACACGATGTTCCACAAGATGCGCGATGAAGATTGGGACATGGTGATCGATGTGCATTTGAACGGCGCGTACAACGTGGCGCGCGCTTCGGTGAACCATTTCCGCGAACAGGGTGAGGGCTCTTATGTGTTGTTCGCCTCTACTTCGGGGCTGATCGGCAATATCGGGCAGGCGAACTATGCCGGGGCGAAGATGGGCGTTGTTGGCCTTTCGCGCATTCTGGCGATGGAAGGGGCGATCAAGAATGTGCGCTCCAACACCATTGCACCGTTCGCATGGTCGCGCATGATCGCCACTATTCCTGTGAAGGATGAGGCATCGGCGCAGCGCGTCAACCGCATGAAGAACATGATGCGGGCTGATCAGGTGGCGCAGTTGGCGGTTTCGCTGGCCTCGCCTGCCTGCAAGGATGTTTCGGGCCAGATCTTTGTGGCGCGCGGCAATGAAATCTTCCTGATGAGTCAGCCGCGGCCTATTCGCGGGCTTGCAAAGGTCGAAGGCTGGACGCCGCAGACTATTGCTGAGCATTGCATGCCGGCGATGAAGCCGAGCTTTCATGATCTGGGCGCGACGACCAGCGTGTTTGGCTGGGACCCGGTTTGATGGGGTGAATTGGAGGGGGGCGAACACGTCCCCCTCCGCCCTTGTTTTGCTCGGACACCTCCTCCGCTTTGCGGGGGAGGTTTTTTTTGGCGTGCTGGTTCGCTTCACCAATAAAGGCTTTTTTCTGTTTTTTGGGTGTGTTCGAGGAAGCGGCGGTGGGCGCCGGGGCCTATGTCTTTGGGTGGGGCGTCGGGGGTAAAGAATTTTGCTTCGGCGATTTCGGCGTTGGGGCTGAAGGTAAAATCTGCGCCGTTCAGGTGAAAGAGCGCGATCACATTGGTCGCCCACAGATGTTTGCGGGTGTAGAGGCCGAACAGGGTGCAGCTTTGCGCGCTGGTGAGGCCGATCTCCTCGTTCAGTTCGCGCAGGACAGCCGCGTGGGCAGGTTCGCCGCGTTGCACGCCGCCGCCGGGCAGATGCCAGCCAGGGAAATAGGTGTGGCGGACGAGGAGCAGGCGGCCCGTATCATCCTCGATCAGGCCGTGCGCGCCATAGGCGACGGGGGCAAGGACTGCCTGGGCGGCGAGCCGCGCGGCCACCGCAAGGTTTAGCAACAGCGAGCGTTCGGACCAGTCGCTCTTTTGGGGCGGCTGTAATGGAATGGTAACCATGCTGCTCTTACCGTTAAGCGGACGTCTGCTGTTCAACTTTGGGCCGCCCCGCGCCGGGCCGCAAGCAAGGTAACCGGGCATTGTGACTGGAGCATTTTCATCGGGAAAGGGACATGTGTGACCGGCAAGGCGTTCGATCATCTCAAAACCCTCGTCGTCGACGACAATCCACATATGCGCGAATTGCTGCGCAGCCTGCTGAATGCGCTGGGCATCCGCCAGGTGTTCGAGGCCGCCGACGGTAGTGCCGCTTTTACCCGGCTCTGCGCGGAGAGCCCCGATTTTGTACTGACCGACCTTTCCATGGCGCCGATGGACGGGATTGAATTTACCCGGCTGGTGCGCGCATCGACCGAGGCGCCCAACCCTTATGTGCCGATTGTGATGGTGACGGGCCATACCGAACGGCGGCTGATTGAAATGGCGCGCGATGCGGGCGTGACCGAGATCATTGCCAAGCCGATCACGGTGACGAGCCTGTTCAGCCGGATTGCTGAAATTGTGGAACGGCCCCGCGCTTTTGTGCGGGCTGACGCCTTTTTTGGCCCGGACCGGCGGCGGCGCAGCAAAAGCGAATTTGGCGGGCCGTGGCGACGCCATGATGACAACGCCGATATCGAGATGCGGTGACATGCAGACGAACGCGCCGCACAGCAAAACCTTGCGCAATGGCACAGAGGTGATTGCTGCCAGCAGCTATCCACCGGTTCTGCCGCAAGAGGAAATTGGCGCCTTTATTGCCAGATTAAAAAGTGAAGATGCGCAGATATCGGCCAAAGAGGTTATGGCCTCCTCCCGCGCTACGATTCGCACGGCGGTGGATGGCTATGTGCGGCTGCTCGATGATGCGGCACGCCAAGACGATGTGGCTGCGATTTTTGCGCAGGCCCATGAACTGCGCGGGCTTGGCGAACTTGCCGGGATTGGCGTTGTGGGGCGGATGGCCAATGGGCTTTGCCAATATCTCGATGCACTGGATGGTAAAGCGCCTGATTCCGCCACCGTGCGGCTGCATGTAGAGGCGATTGAGCGGGTGGTGCGCGGGCAAGACCATGGCGCGATTGCCGCGGTAGTGGCCGAGGAATTGACCGCGCTGGTCATTCGCAAGCTGGGCGAGGCCCACGCGCTGGGGCTGCCAGGATAGACCATGGTTGGTAACCATTGCTTAAGAGCCGAGGCCAGCAACGGCGCGGGTTTTTGGCGCGGGTTTATGGGATTTTAAGGCCTCTCCTTAATAGTGATCGCTTCCCGCTTGTGCCGTTCCGGCGCAGGCAAACGCGAGCATTTTCATGTTTCAGATTGGCGGCCTTGTCATCCTGTTTGGTGCGGTGTTTGGCGGCTATCTGATTTCGGGCGGCTCCATGGGGGTGGTGCTGCATGCCCTGCCCCACGAAATGCTGACCATTGGCGGAGCGGCGCTGGCCGCACTTCTGATTGGCGGATCGCTGCATGAACTCAAACAGATCGGCGGCGAAATGGGCCGCATCGTTGGGGGCACGCGCTGGAAGCACAATGATTACACCGATCTTTTGTGCCTTTTATATCTGCTCACCAAGACGATGAAATCCAAAGGGCTGATTGCGCTGGAAGCCCATATCGAAAAGCCGGAAGAGTCTTCGATTTTCAAACGCTATCCGCGCATCACCAAGGATCATTTCGCGCTCGCCTTTATCTGCGACACGCTGCGGATGATGACCATGAGCCTTGAAGACCCCCATCAGGTCGAGGCGGCGATGGAAAAGCAGCTGGATAAGCATCATCACGAGGCGCTGGGGCCTGCAATTGCGCTTCAGGGCATGGCCGATGCGTTGCCGGCGCTCGGCATTGTGGCGGCCGTGCTTGGCGTGATCAAAACCATGGGCGCGATTTCGGAGCCGCCGGAAGTGTTGGGCGAAATGATCGGTTCGGCGCTGGTGGGCACCTTCATGGGCGTTTTTCTGGCCTATGGCATTGTGGGGCCGATTTCGACGCGGCTGAAATCCATCGTCGATGAAGACGCGCTGTTCTATCATGTCATTCGTGACAGTCTGGTCGCGCATCTGCATGGCAATGCGGCGCAGGTCTCTGTTGAGATCGGGCGCGGCAGCGTGCCGAGCCAGGCGCAGCCGACTTTTCAGGAACTGGAAACCGCCTTAGGGGCGATACCGCCCGATGCGCCTTGAGACCAAGGTGCGCAGACGCGCGGAGTCGTGGCGTTCGGACAGGGTCACGAAAAAGACCGATAACGCGCCAGCCATAATGCCCAGTGGCATGGCGTAAAGCACATCCATATCGGTGCCGAGCACGACGATGGCTGTGACGAACATTCCGACCATTTGCGCATAGGTCTTTGGCATGTCTCTCCCCCCGGGTCTGGGGTGAAACTTTAACGACCTGTTAAGACTTTCACTGCGCATAAAGTTAGTAAATGGTTAATTTTACCCGAGGTCGAAGGTGATGCCCTGGGCCAGCGGCAGGGCGTTGGAGTAATTTATGGTGGCGGTTTGGCGGCGCATATAGGCCTTCCAGCTATCGCTGCCGCTTTCGCGGCCGCCGCCGGTTTCTTTTTCGCCGCCGAATGCGCCGCCGATTTCGGCCCCTGACGGGCCGATATTCACATTGGCGATGCCGCAATCGGACCCGTTTACGGCGAGGAAGGTTTCGGCCTCCTGCAGATCCTGCGTGAAGATGCAGGAGGAGAGCCCTTGCGGCACCGCGTTGTGGGCGCTGAGTGCAGCATCGAAATCGCGGTAACGCAGCACATAGAGGATGGGGGCGAAGGTTTCGCGCATCACCGTGGGCGATTGGGTGGGCATTTCGACGATGGCAGGGCGGACGTATGTGGCATTTGGGAAGATGTTTTCCAGCGTGCGGCCGCCGCCTGTGATGAGGCCGCCTTCTGCTGCTGCGGATTGGAGCGCGCGGTCCATGCTGTCGAGCGCGGCGCGGTCTATCAGCGGGCCGACGAGGGTGGTGTTTTCCAGCGGGTTGCCGATGGGCAGGGTGGCATAAACCGCTTTCAGGTTTGGCACGAGCGTATCGTAGACCGCCTCATGCACGAAAAGGCGGCGCAGCGAGGTGCAGCGCTGGCCTGCGGTGCCGACGGCGGCGAAAGTGATGGCGCGCACCGCCAGATCAAGTTTGGCGCTGGGCGCGACGATCATGGCATTGTTGCCGCCGAGTTCGAGGATGGCGCGGCCAAAGCGTTGCGCGACAACGGGCGCGAGGCTGCGGCCCATGCGGGTGGAGCCTGTGGCGCTGATCACCGGCAGGCGATGATCTTTGGCGAGGGCTTCGCCCGCATCGGCAAGGCCGAGGATGGTTTGTGACAGATGCGCGGGCGCATCGCCGAAGCGTTTGAGCGCGCGGTCAAACAGCGCCTGTGTGGCGAGCGCGGTGAGCGGGGTTTTTTCGGACGGTTTCCAGAGCACGGGGTTGCCACAGACGAGCGCGAGGGCGGCGTTCCAGGCCCAGACGGCGACGGGGAAGTTGAAGGCGGAGATGATGGCGACGGGGCCTATGGGGTGCCAGCTTTCCATCATGCGGTGGCCTGCGCGTTCGGAGGCGATGGTGAGACCGTAGAGTTGGCGCGAGAGGCCGACCGCGAAATCGCAGATGTCGATCATCTCCTGCACTTCGCCCTGACCTTCTTGCAGGATTTTTCCCGCTTCGAGCGTGACGAGGCGGCCGAGTTGTTCTTTGTTCGCGCGTAATTCATCGGCGAAGAGGCGCACGAGTTCGCCGCGGCGGGGGGCGGGGACCGTGCGCCAGTGGGTGAAGGCGGTTTGGGCTTGGGCGATTTTTTTGTCGATGCTGGCGGGTGTGTCGTAAGGCACGCGGGCGAGTTCGGCGCCGTCTATGGGGGAGCGGGCGGGGTGGTCGCCGTGTTGGGTCAGGGCGAAATGGGTGAGGAGGGTGGTGGTGTCCATGGTGTCATCCAGTTTGTTGCGGCCAGACCCCCGAAAACGCTTTGCAATTTCGATGTCGGTACGCTTTCGCTACCTCCGCCCTCAAGGGGAGGGTTTTAGGGATCTTAGTTCACTTAGGGTTGTTGTGGGGGTGATGGCTTCGGGGTCTAGCGTGATGTGGATGAGGGCTGGTTTTTTGGACGCTTCAGCTTCGTAGAAGGCCTGGGCGAAATCTTCGGTGCGTTTGACGTGGAAGCCGAGGGCACCGTAGCTGCGTGCGAGGGCAACGAAATCGGGGTTCTTCAACTCGGTGGCGATGACGTGGCCGGGGTACTCGCGTTCCTGATGCATGCGGATGGTGCCGTAGAGGCCGTTGTCGAAGACGAGGACGATGATTGCCACATCATATTGGGCGGCGGTGGCAAGCTCCTGACCGTTCATTAGAAAGCAGCCATCGCCTGCACAGGCGACGACGGTGCGATCCGGGTAGCGCAGTTTGGCGGCGATGGCGGCGGGAACGCCGTAGCCCATGGCGCCGCTGGTGGGGCCGAGCAGGGTTGGGTAACCGCGATAGAGATAGAAGCGGTGCAGCCAGCCTGCGTAATTGCCTGCACCATTGGCTAGAATCGCATCGGCGGGAAGATGTGTGTTCAACCACGCGAAAATATCGGACGGGTTGACCTCTCCCGGTGCCGCGACCGGTCTTGACCAACTTGCGAAATCTTCGTGAGCGATTTTGGTTTCGGATCGCCAATGCAACATGGGCGGCGGCGTGAGCGTGGCGGCGGCGCGCAGGAAGGGGGCGACGCCGGAAAGGATGGGCAGCTCCGCCTGATAGACGCGGTTCAATTCATCGGCGCTCGGATGGACATGCACCAGCGTTTGCGCGGGGACCGGAACGTTGAGGCGGGTGTAGCCTGCGGTGGTCATTTCACCGAGGCGGGCGCCGACGGCGATGACGCAATCGCTCTCTTTCAATCGCGCTACGAGTTTCGCATCGGCGGCGATGCCCAGGTCGCCGCAATAATTTTTATGCGTGTTGTCGAACCGATCCTTGGCGCGGAACGAGGTGCAGACCGGCAGAGCGAAAGTCTCCGCGAAACTTTTGGCATCGGCGATGGCGGCGGCAGTCCAGCCGGGGCCGCCGAGCAGGAGCAGCGGGGCTTTGGCGGTTGTGAGCAATTGCGCCAAGCGGTGCATGGCGTCAGGTGATGGCGACGGTTCGGTTTTTATGGCGGGTTTGGTGGGTGGCGCGGTGCAGGGCGCGTTCAGCACATCTTCCGGCAGCGACAACACGATGGGGCCGGGCCTGCCGGAGACCGCCATGTGGAAGGCGCGGGCGATATATTCCGGGATGCGGTTCGCATCGCGAATTTCGGCGGACCATTTGGCGAGCGGGGCGAACATCGCGCGTAAGTCCACCTCCTGAAAGGCTTCGCGATCCAGCATCGTCTGATCGGCCTGACCGATGAAAAGGATCATCGGCGTGGAATCCTGAAAGGCGGTGTGGACGCCGATGGCGGCGTTGGCGGCGCCGGGGCCGCGTGTCACAAAACACAGGCCGGGTTTGCCGGTGAGCTTGCCATAGGCTTCGGCCATATTGGCGGCACCGCCTTCCTGGCGGCAGGTGATCAGGCGGATGGCGGCGCGTGCACCATAGAGTGCATCGAGCACCGCCAGATAACTTTCGCCGGGCACGCAGAAGGCAAGGTCGGCGCCGTGCACCTTTAGTGCCTCCACCAGCGCTTCGCCGCCCGTAGGCATTGGTTGCTCCCTTCTCTGCGCGCTTATCTATATCTTCGTTGGACCACTTTGGTTACAGGGCCACTTTTCGGTTTTCGCCGATTTCCAGCTTGGCGCCGGTGGCGGCGACGGTCAGCATTTTGACCGCCGCGATGATCTTGCCCGGGCTGTCCCACAATTCGGCGTCATACGGCTCGACTTTCAACACGCGGATATTGGGGTCTTCGGGAGAGTCCCACCAGACTTTGGCGAACACCGTCCAGAGTTCCTTTGCTTTGGCGGGATCTTCGGAAACGGAGGCGTGGCCGGTGGTGGAGACGAATTTCTGGCCGCTATTGTCTGCGAAGGTGAGCGTGACGATGGGGAATTGTTCGATCTGGCTGTCTTTTTCGTCATGGGCATCGGTGAGAAAATAGATGGCGTGCTGATCGGCCTTCACATGGGCGACCATGGGGCGCGCACGCTGGCGTTCACCATCCCAGGTGACCAGCATGCAGGTACCGATTTTCTCCATCAAGCTCCAGGCGCGTTCGACATCATTGACTGACATGGGTCTATTTTTCCGCAAAGTTACCTTCAGGGAACGGATGAAGCAGTTTGGCGTTCCACCGCGCTGGCTTTGCCGGCGTAATAACGGCCAAAACGATTGTGCAAAAAATCATCCAGCTTCGCGTCTTCCTGACGGACGAAGCCTTTTTGCGGGAGTTTGCCTTCGACCAGAAGATCGGTCATTGCGCAGATGCCGCAGGCGGTGGTGATCTGGATGGCGCTCATCAGCCTGGTGCCGATCATCTGGCTGTAGATTTTGTTGGCAGTGCTTTGCTGGGTTAATCTGCCATCGATCATGCCGGAGACGGTGACGAAGATCAGCACCACATCCTGATAGGTGATGGGAATGGCCGTTTCGAGCACATCTTTGAGGATGTCGCGCCGCATACCGAGGCGCAAATCGCGGATCAGCAGTTTCATGCTGTCGCGGTGGCCGGGATAACGCACGGTTTTGTAATTGAGGTTTTCGACCCTGCCATCCAGCGTATCGCAGAGGGTGCCGAGGCCACCTGAGGTATTGAAGGCTTCATATTCGGTGCCGTCCAGCGAGAAATGCTCGATCTCCTCCAGCGAGGGGACTTCGCCGCGTTTGCCATCGCGGATGGATTCGCATGGGTTGCAATATTCGTTGATCAGCCCATCGGTGGACCAGGTGAGATTGTATTTCAGCGCATTGGTGGGAAAAACGGGGAGCGCGCCGACGCGCATGTTCACATCGCGCAACGTATCGAAAGTCTTTGTCAGGTCGTGGGCGGCGATGGAGATGAAGCCGGGGGCAAGGCCGCATTGGGGGATGAAGGCGGTATCGGCGCCTTGCGCGAGGGCTTTGATGGCGCGGGTCGATTCCACATCTTCGGTCAGATCGAGATAATGGGCGCCCGCCTGTTTTGCGGCCTGCGCAATGGTGGAGGTCAGGCTGTAGGGTGTGGCGGACAGAACGATGTCGTGGCCTTTGACCGCCTGCCCAAAATCTTCGGCGGTGTTAATGGCGATCTGGCGTGTGGAGACATTTTTCTGCGGCAGGCGGCTCAGGCTGTCTTCGCTGCGGTCTACCACGGTGATGTGATAATCGCCTGTGCTGCCTAGAAATTCGCTGATCGCACTGCCGATCTTGCCACCGCCTACGAGCATGACTTTTTTCATGGCGCACCATTCTTCTGCCTGCCTGCCTTGGTTAAACTGCGGCGGCGCCGGAAAAGAGGCGGCGGCTTGCGCGAAAATGCGCTAGAATTAGGCCAAATGCAGGGATAACCGGCGAAATGCCGACGCGTGACAAGGATGACAGGCTGTTGGACCTTTTGCGGGCCAATGCACGCGAGCCCGCAGCCTCGCTTGCCCGCAAGCTGGGCGTTGCGCGCTCCACCTTGCAGGAGCGGCTGGCGCGGCTGGAACGCGAAGGCACCATCAAAGGCTATACGGTGCGGTTGTCGGCTGCCGCCGCGACGCGCAATTTTCGCGCGGTGGTGATGATGGAAATCGACGCACGCCATGGTGATGCCGTGACGGCGGAATTGCGCAAAGTCAGCGAGGTGCGCTCACTGCGGGCCGTCTCGGGTGCGTATGACATGATGGCGGTGGTGGAAACCGACACCGCCAATCGCATGGATGAAGTGCTGGACGAGATTGGCAAACTGAGCGGCGTGGCGCGCACTGTTTCGTCCGTCATCCTGTCGGAGAAATTTTCGCGCTGAGCCGTGCTGCGCTGATTTTGCGGATGGTGAGCCCTGCGCCTTCGAGCGCAGTTCGGATATCTTCGGCATGGGCCGCGTCACGGGCTTCGATCACCATGCCCAGATCGGCGGATTTGGCGGGCATGTCTGTCATCATGCGGTTGTGCGAGACTTCGAGAATGTTGCCGCCGGCCTGGCCCACCAGGGTTGC
>DATJDE010000321.1:0-3444 GCA_035497595.1 Rhizomicrobium sp.
ATCCGCAGGAAGAAGGTGCCGCCGTGTTTTTTCGCGAACAACCAGTTGAGCATGGCGGTGCGGGCGTTGCCGACATGGAGCAGGCCGGTAGGCGATGGGGCGAAGCGGACGAGGATGGTCATAGGGTGACGCTTCCGGGATGAATGATGACGGGTGGTGTTTGGGGTAGGCACCGCCCCCCACCCGAATCGCTTCGCTCTCCGACCTCCCCACAGGGGGGAGGTGATGTTGTGAGGTGCGTCATAGATCTCTCGCGTCGCGGAACGCATTTGTTATGGGGTAGCGGCGGTCGCGGCCGAAATTTCTGGCGCTGATTTTTACACCGGGGGGGGCCTGGCGGCGTTTGTATTCGGAGATGTAGAGAAGCTGCTCGATGCGCTTGACCGTGGCGGGGTGGTAACCGGCGGCGCAGACGTCTTCGAACTTCATTTCTTTTTCGACCAGACATTCGAGGATGCCGTCGAGGATTTCGTAAGGGGGGAGTGAATCCTCATCCTTTTGATCGGGGCGCAATTCGGCGGATGGCGGTTTGGTGATGATGTGTTCGGGGATGACGCGGCCCTTGGGGCCGAGCGCGTTGTCCGGCATTTCCTGATTGCGCCAGTGGCAGAGGCGGAACACCTCTGTCTTATAAACATCCTTCAGCACGTTGTAGCCGCCACACATATCGCCATAGAGCGTGGCATAGCCGACGCTCATTTCGCTCTTGTTGCCGGTGGTCAGCACCATGGGGCCGAATTTGTTGGAGATCGCCATCAGAATGACGCCGCGGATGCGCGACTGGATGTTTTCTTCGGTCGTATCCACACGCTTGCCCGCGAACGGGGTTTCGAGTGTGGCGGTGAAGGCATCGACCGTTTTTTCGATGGAGATGGATTCGTACGCGACGCCGAGAAGTTTGGCGCAGGCTTGCGCATCTTCCAGGCTATCCGGCGCTGTATAGCGCGAGGGCATCATCACACAGCGCACCCGTTCGGGGCCGAGCGCATCGACCGCGACGGCGGCGGAGAGCGCGCTGTCGATGCCGCCGGACATGCCGAGCACCACGCCGCTGAAGCGGTTCTTGTTCACATAATCGCGCAGGCCCAGCACCATTGCGTGATAGACGGCGCGGGAGCGGTCTTCTTCGCCTGCCTGTTCGCCTGTGGCGCAGACCCAGCCGCTTTCGTCACGCGACCAATGGGTGATGACGATTTTTTCCTGCCAGCCGGGCAGCGAGACGGGGATCGAGCGATCCGCATTCATCACCAGCGATGCGCCATCGAACACGATTTCGTCCTGCCCACCGATCTGGTTGAGATAGACGAGCGGCAAGCCGCTCTCAGTCACGCGGGCGGTGATATGGCCCAAGCGCACATCTTCCTTGCCCGCTTCAAACGGCGAGCCATTGGGGACGAGCAGAATTTCGCTGCCGGTCTCGCTGAGGCATTCCACGATATCGGGGGTCCAGATGTCTTCGCAGATCGGCACGCCGATGCGCACGCCGCGCACATTGAGCGGGCCGGGCATGGGGCCGACCGCGAAGACGCGCTTGTCATCGAACACGCCGTAATTGGGCAGGTCCACTTTGCGAGTGATCGCTTTGATTTCGCCGCCATCGAGATAGGCGACCGCGTTGTAGAGCCTGCCCTCGTCTTCCCAGGGCGTGCCGATGAGCAGGCCAGGGCCGCCATCGGCGGTGTCGCGGGCGAGTTTTTGAATTGCCTCGCGCGCGTCTTCCTGAAGGGCGGGTTTGAGCACCAGATCTTCGGGGGGATAGGCGGTGATGAACATCTCGCTGAACAGCACGATGTCGGCATTGGCTTTGGCGGCTTCGGCGCGGGCGGCGCGGGCGCGGGCAAGGTTGCCCGGAATGTCGCCCATGACCGGGTTCAGCTGGGCGAGCGCAATGGTAAGGCGGTCCGTCATGAGGGGTGTTTAGCGCAAGTCACGCGGCGAAGGTACGCGTTAATTGTGCTGCGCGCAGCAGACCCCTCCCCGAAAAATCCAAGTGGATTTTTCGACCCTCCCTCAAGGGGAGGGTAAAGGTCGTGCGGCACCTTTGATGCCTGTTAGGCCGAGGCGGCGAATTTTTCGGCCAGCGGGTGGCGGGCGGGGAGAAGGGCTGCCTGTTCGATGGTCAGCGCGGTTTGCAGGGCCAGACGGGCTTCTTCCGGGCGGACGAAGACGGGGGCGCCGCGAACCGAGGCGATGAAGGAGGCGACCGAGGCGGACAACGGATCGTCAAACGCGATTTTGCCCAACGGGCGACGGGTCGTGTTGCGGATTTCGCGGGTCAGGAAGTCGATCTCCACCACGCCGTCAACATAGACCAGTTGCATGCCGCGCTTGCGCTGCTGGGCCACGCGGGAGGCATGCAGGCGTGCGACGGTGCCGTTTTCGAAGGCGACAGTGGTGGACACTTCATCGGCAAAACGGCTGCGCTCGGCGCGGGCAAAGGTTTCCACATCGGCCACCGCGCCGGGCACCAGGCGGTGCACCAGATCGATATCGTGGATCATCAGATCAAGAACGGCGCTCACATCGTCGCCGCGTGCCGTCCACGGACCCATGCGCCAGCTCGAGATTTCGAGCGGGGTTTGCGCCATGTCCATCAACCCGGAGCGGGCGAAGACAAAACGTTCCTGATGGCCGACGGTCAGCACCACATTGCGTTTTTCGGCCAGCGCGATCAGCGCATCGGCCTCTTCCAGCGTGGTGGCGATGGGTTTTTCGACCAGAACATGGGTTCCGGCATCGAGAAAAGCACCCACGATTTCGGCATGGGTGACGGCAGGCGAGCAGATCGACACCAGATCGACCGTGCCCACCAGATCCTGCCAGTTTTCATAGGTGGCGGTGGCGAAACGCTCTTCCATATCGGCCCGGACAGCGGCGCTGAGATCGGCGATGCCGCTAAGGACCACACCCTCTGCGCTGGCATATTTCCCGGCATGGTGGCGGCCAAAGGCGCCGGTGCCAACGACGCCTGCGCGAAGTTGCTGAATTTTGCTGGCGGGTGGAAGCTCGCTGTCAGAAGACAGCCTGGCGTCAGAAGAAAGGTTCAAAGGAATAAAGCCTGTTCTTGTCAGGCTGCAACAAGCCATGGCGCAGGCTCCAGAGCGACTCATAAAATGTTTCGTGTTGTTACCAGGGGTCGCCAACCCCAAATGCTTTTAGCGCTGGGGAGCGCGGGTCGGTTTCCTTTTCGACGCCGCGCGCTCTAGAACAGAAATCCGTTAAACAATTTAGGGAGATCGAGATGTCTAACCAGAAAAGCCGGGAAATCCGGCTGAAATCACGCCCGAACGGGATGCCCGCGCCAGAGAATTTCGAAATGGTGGAGACCGATGTCGCCACCCCCGGTCCGGGGCAGGTTCTTGTGCGCAATGCCTACATCACCGTGGACCCCTATATGCGCGGCCGGATGATGGACCGCAAAAGCTATGTTCCGCCCTTTCAGGT
>DATJDE010000322.1:0-1629 GCA_035497595.1 Rhizomicrobium sp.
AAAGCCAGTCCGGTTTGAGGATGCGCACCGCGTTGCCCCCGGCCTCAACTGCGGCATCGCCCGCGTCTTCCAGCCGGTCGAGCCGCGTCAGCACAAAGCCCCGCGCCCCATAGACCGCGGTGATCTCGCCAATGTCGCGCCCACCTGCGACCACCGCCGTATCAACCGGCGCCAACGCTGCGCCATCCAGCGCCTCAATCGGCAGCAGCCGCTTGCGCGCGGTGCCGCGATGCTTCATTCGCGCCGTCAATTCCTGGCCGACATAACAGCCCTTGTCGAAGGCCACGCCATGCAGCTCATCCAGATCGGCATCGAGCGCGAACATCCGGTCCACACCAAAGTCGGAACTTTCGGGGATGCCAAGGCCAAGGCGATGTGCCTCGTAATCGTCTGATCCAGCAGCCACATCGGCGTTTTCTACCGTGCGCGCGCCCAGCCGCGCATGTCTCGGGTCATTGCCCATCACATCGGCCCCCCAGCGCGCCACCACGCAAAGCTCGTCGCGCGCCGCAATTTCCACCTTGGCCCGCAGCCGATACATGGTCAGCCGCTTGCGCAGCGCCTCCCGCCGGTCTGCCGCGATGTCGAGCAGCAGCGTGTCCCCATCGGCATGGATCATAAAATCGAACAAAATCTTGCCCTGCGGCGTCAAAAGGGCAGCATAGGCAGGCTGGCCCGGTTTTGCGGCCCGCACGTCGTTGGTGATCAGCCCTTGCAGAAAATCCCGCGCCTCCGGCCCGGAGAGGGAAAGAATGGCGCGATTCGTCAGGCGGGCGGTTTGAGACATGCGTCCCAAGTAATCTTAACCAGCGCCGTTGCCAAGAAGGCGCCGAAGGGCATAGTGCGCTTCCATGACAGAAACATTCGATCTCCTCATCAAAGACGGCATCGTCGCCACCCCCTCCGGCATCGCAGCAGCCGATGTTGGCGTCAGGGCAGGGCGGATTGTGGCCATTGGCAACCTCAGCGGCACAAAGGCGGCAGAGGTTTATGACGCGCGCGGGCTTCACGTTCTGCCCGGCGTCATCGACACCCAGGTCCATTTCCGCGAGCCCGGCAACGCGCACAAGGAAGACCTGGAAACCGGCAGCCGCGCCGCCGTGCTGGGCGGTGTCACCGGCGTGTTCGAAATGCCGAACACCAGCCCGCCCACCACCAGCCACTTGGCGATAGACGACAAACTGGCCCGCGCCAAAAACCGCATGCATTGCGATTATGCGTTCTATGTCGGTGCGACGCCGCAAAATGTCGGCGCGCTGGCCGATCTCGAACGCCTGCCCGGCGTCTGCGGGGTGAAAGCTTTTCTTGGCTCGTCCACCGGCTCGCTGCTGCTGAACGAGGAAGCCTCGATCCTTGCCGCCCTCAAAGGTGGCCGCCGCCGCATGGCTGTTCATTCGGAAGATGAAGACCGCCTGATCGCGCGCAAAGCCTTCGCCAAAACCGGCGATCCACGCACCCATCCGGTGTGGCGCGATGTCGAAACCGCACGCCACTCCACCGAACGTGTATTGCGTCTGGCGCGTGCGGCGGGGCGCAAGCTGCATGTGCTGCATGTGACGACCGCCGAAGAACTGCCGCTGCTCGCCGCTGCGCGCGATTTCGCAACCGTCGAAACAACGCCGCAACATC
>DATJDE010000323.1:0-2804 GCA_035497595.1 Rhizomicrobium sp.
TGGGCGCGACAATGCCGATGGCAATCGGCCAGGGGGTAATGAACAGCCCGGTCTCGATGGCCGAGAACTTCAGATCGATCTGAAACAGAAAGGGCAGCGAGACCAGCGCCAGCATCTGCGCCGCGAATGAACAGATCGAGGTGCCGACCGAAAGCGCGAACACCGGAATGCGCATCAGGTCGATGGGCAGCAGCGGCGAGGGCAGGGAAAGCTGGCGCCGCACCAGCCAGTAGCCGATGGCCGCGACGCCCAGCATCTCCAGCAGGAACAGGCCGAATGGCTGGCCATGGCCCAGAAGATCGATACTGCCGATCAAAAGCCCAAAGGTCACCGCGCTCAATATGGCGCTGATCCAGTCGAACGGGTGGGGCGAGAGCGGCGAATGCGGCAGGTTTTTCCAGCCGATGGCAATTGCCGCCAGCCCCAGAGGCACGTTGACGGCAAACAGCCAGGGCCAGTTCGCGATTGCCAGAATGCCCGCCGCGATGGTCGGCCCTGCTGCTGCCGAAATCGCCACGATCACCGCATTGATGCCGATGCCGCGCCCCAATTGCTGGCGCGGATAGACAAAGCGCACCAGCGCGATGTTGACCCCGGTGATGCCCGCAGCCCCAAAGCCCTGCAACACGCGGGCGGCGGCCAGTTGCCCAAGGGTGGTGGAAAAGGCGCAGGCGAGCGAGGCCAGTGTGAAGACGATCAGCCCGCCCAGATAGACTTTGCGAAAGCCGATAATGTCGCCCAACGCCGAAAGCGGCAGCAGCGAGACCATGATCGCGAGCTGATAGCCATTGACGATCCAGATCGAAAAGGACGGCGCTGTGTTGAGGTCTTTGGCAATGGTCGGCAGCGCGACATTGGCGATGGACGAGTCCATCACCGCCATGGTGATGCTGAGCCCGATGGCAGCAATCGCCCAGGCACGCTGCGGAAAGGGAAGGCCGTCGGGGTGAGTCATGGCCCGGACAGAAAGGAAGACATGCGCATCTCAGACAAACGCGCGAACCGCCATTTGGTTGACGCCGGACTTAGCGCGTGGGGACGGGTTTTTCGCCGCGATAATCATAAAAGCCGCGCCCCGTTTTCTGGCCCAGCCATCCCGCTTCGACATATTTCACCAGAAGCGGGCAGGGCCGGTATTTGGAATCGGCGAGGCCTTCATAGAGCACCTGCATCACCGACAGGCAGGTATCCAGCCCGATGAAATCGGCCAGTTGCAGCGGCCCCATCGGATGGTTGGCGCCCAGCCGCATCGCGGTGTCGATGGCTTCGACATTGCCGACGCCTTCATACAGCGTGTAGACGGCCTCGTTGATCATCGGCAGCAGAATACGGTTGACGATGAAGGCGGGGAAATCTTCGGCATAAGCGGCAGTCTTGCCGACGCGGCGCACCACATCGAGCGCTGCCTGAAAGGTGGTGTCATCGGTGGCGATGCCGCGGATCACTTCCACCAGCTGCATCATCGGCACCGGATTCATGAAATGCAGCCCGATGAAATGTTCGGGCCGGTCGGTGGACGCGGCAAGCCGTGTCACGGAAATGGAGGAGGTGTTGGTGGCAAGAAGCGTCCGGTCGGAAATCCGGGTGCACAGGTCCTGAAAAATCTTGCGCTTGGTCGTTTCGTCTTCGGTCGCCGCCTCGATGATGAGGTCGCGGTCGCGCATATCGTCAAGGCTTTGGCTTTTGCGGATGCGGGCGAGGGCCGGGCCCACTTCCTCATCCTTGATCAGCCCACGCGCGGCCTGACGCTGCATGTTGTGGGTGATGCGCTCGAGGCTTTTGTCGAGCGCATCCGGATTGATGTCTTCGAGAATAACGTCGAAACCCGCGAGCGACAGCACATGGGCGATACCGTTGCCCATCTGGCCTGCGCCAATAACTCCTACGCGTTGGATGTTCATGCGGGTTCCGACATTATCCTAATAACGGGCCTGTAAGGGGCACTAATACCCCAATTTGGTCAGTTCTTCCTCCAATTCCGGGACCGCCTTGAACAAATCGGCCACAAGGCCGTAATCGGCAACCTGGAATATGGGGGCTTCTTCGTCTTTATTGATGGCGGCAATGACCTTGGAATCCTTCATGCCCGCCAGATGCTGAATCGCGCCGGAAATGCCGACCGCGATATAAAGCTCCGGCGCCACGACCTTGCCGGTCTGACCGACCTGATAGTCGTTGGGCACGTAGCCTGCGTCTACCGCGGCACGTGAAGCGCCGACAGCGGCGCCCAGCTTGTCGGCCAGCGGATCGATCAGCGCATGGTAATTCTCACCGCTGCCAAGGCCCCGGCCGCCCGAGACGATGATCTTCGCGCTGGTCAGCTCGGGGCGCTCGGACGCGGCCAGCTCGGCCGAGACGAAGCTGGCAAGGCCGCTGTCGGTGGCGCTGGAGACGGGCTCGACCGTGGCCGTGCCGCCTTCCGTCGCCACCTTGTCGAACGCGGTGCCGCGCACGGTGATGACCAGCGTCTTGTCGCTCGTCTTCACCTTGGCGATGGCGTTGCCGGCATAGATGGGGCGCGTGAAGCTGTCCGGCCCGTCGACCGCGATGATGTCGCTGATCTGCATCACGTCGAGCAAAGCAGCGACGCGCGGGGCGATGTTCTTGCCGGTCGTCGTCGCGCTGGCAAGGAACGCGTCATGGTCGGCCATCAGGGCGACGATCAGGGGTGCGACATTCTCGGGCAGCTGATTGGCCAGCGCGGCGTCATCGGCCAGATGCACCTTGGCGACGCCAGCGATCTTCGCGGCCGCATCCGCCACGGCGGCGCAGCCTGAGCCGGCGACGAGCAGATGGACCTCGCC
>DATJDE010000324.1:0-2182 GCA_035497595.1 Rhizomicrobium sp.
GCTGGCGAAGGCAACAAGCAGCAGGAGGCAGAACGCGAACGCTTTTTGCGCGCCCCTGTGGTGGTGGCAGTGGTGAGCCGTGTCACCGAAAACATCAAAATCCCCGAATGGGAGCAGATGCTTTCAGCGGGCGCGGTGTGCCAGAACATGC
This sequence comes from Rhizomicrobium sp., assembly GCA_035497595.1. GTDB lineage: Bacteria > Pseudomonadota > Alphaproteobacteria > Micropepsales > Micropepsaceae > Rhizomicrobium. The sequence goes on from DATJDE010000324.1 coordinate 152, forward strand.
TGATCGCAGCCCACGCAAGCGGCTTTGTCGCCAACTGGCTGACGGAATGGTGCGCCTATGACGGCCATGTGAAAGAAGGGCTCGGGCTGAAACCGGGCGAGCGCATTGCTGGCTATATCTATATCGGCACGACTGGCGTGAAACTGGAAGAACGGCCCCGGCCGAAGATGGATGAGATTGTGAGCTGGTTTTAGGCGGCGTGGTATTTCGAGGTTCGCTGGATCACCCATTTCTCGTTGCGCCGCCGAACAGGATGATGCCTGATATGCCCAGACCTTTTCAGGGGCGTCGCCATGGGCAGGAAAATTCTTTTCATCACCACCGATCAGATGCGGTTCGATGCCATTGGCGTGAACGGGCAGAAGATCGCGCGTACGCCGGTAATCGATGGGCTTGCGAAAGACGGGATCAACTTCACCCGCTGCCACGCGCAGAACGTGGTGTGCATGCCGGCGCGCTCCACCATGATTACCGGGCAATATGTTTCCACCCATGGCGTCTGGATGAACGGGGTGCCGCTTCCGGCGGATGCGCCGTCTGTCGCGCGCTATCTGAAAGACCAGAAGGCCTATAAAACCGCGCTGATCGGCAAGGCGCATTTCGAGCCGTTTCTCGATATCTCCGCCTATGAAAACCGCATGGCGATGCTGCATGAATTCGGGCCGCATCGTGGCTTCGACCACATGGAGCTTGCGGCGCATGGAGCGCGGGGGCTGCTGCATTATCCGCGCTTTCTGATGGAGAACCATCCCGAAGTGATGGATTTCTTTTATCCTGTGCTCAACCCCGCCACGATGGCGCAGAATTCTTTTGGTGCGGGCGATACCGGCGCGGTGCAGGTGAAGCACAATGCGGTGCCACGCGAACTTTATCACACCGATTGGGTGGCGCAGCGCACCAATGCCTATCTGGATTCGCTGTCGCCGGAAGATGACTGGTTCGTCTGGATGAGTTTTCCCGATCCGCATCACCCGTGGGACCCACCGGAAAGCGAAATCCATCGCGTCAACTGGCGCGAGCTGGATGTGCCTGCGGGTTATCCCGGCAGCGCCGAAAAGATTGACGAAATTCTTTCCGGCAAGCCGCGCCACTGGCGCGAATGGTGGACCGGCGAACGCATCACCTGTTTTGAAGCCCCGCCCGATTGGGTGCCGAACACCCTGACCACCGATCAATTGCGCGAGATCGATGCGCTAACCCATGTGAAAAACGAATTGATCGACGAAGCCATTGGCAGCGTCATGGCAAAGATCAAGCAACGCGGCTGGGACGGCGATACCGATGTCTTCTTCACCACCGATCACGGCGAATTTCAGGGCGATTTCGGCCTGCTGTTCAAAGGCCCGCATCATGTGGATAGCCTGATGCGCCTGCCGATGATCTGGCGACCGGCGCCGAACGCGAAAATCGCCGCCCAAAGTTTTGATGCGCCGGTCGGTCAGGTGGATTTCGCGCCGACCTTCTGCGAGATCGCAGGCATTGCCGCGGCGGACTGGATGGAAGGCCACGCCCTGCCCCACACGCAGGCGCAGGCCGACAAACGCGAAGCGGTGTTCACCGAATGGGATTCCGAATTCAACGGCATTTCCGTGTCGCTGCGCACGCTCTATCGCGATGGCTGGGTGGTGACGGCGTATAACAAAACCTCGCTCTATGATGGCAGCGAAGGTGAGCTTTACGATCTGGCAAACGATCCGAAGCAGTGGCGCAATCTGTGGAATGAACCTTCCGCCGCCGCGATGAAAGCCGATCTGCTGGATGATTTGCGCAGCCGGATGCCGAAAGCGCGTGAGCATCGCAAACGCGTGGCGTCGGTCTAGGACCTACGGAATCCCGATCAGCTTGTGGGTTTGTAGCGATAGCCGCCATTGCGGGTGGGCAAGGCAATAGCGAATTGCGGCGCTTGTGTTGGCCTCGCGATCCGGGCCATCCATCGGTTGCAGGAAGAAGTTGGCGAAATCGAGCGCCGCATAATTTTCCGGCGGCGCGCCGTCTTGCGGAAAGACCAGTTTTAATTCGCTGCCGCGCGTC
>DATJDE010000325.1:0-5288 GCA_035497595.1 Rhizomicrobium sp.
GTAAGCCGGGTGCAGACAGTCCTCCAGCCGCGTATTGGCCGTGGGCACCCCAATGGTCCGCCCCCGCTTCTCGCCATGCTCGACGCGGGCTTCCGCCGTCCACCAATGCCCCAGCAGATGCGCCGCTTCTTCGGGCCGCCCCGCCTTCAACGCCTGCCGTATCCGGGTCGATGAAATCTTCTCATGCCCGTCTTCCGTCACCGGCTCGAACACGGTGACGCCAAACCCTTCCATCTCGCCCATATAGTGCAGAGAGGTGACATTCCCGGCGCGTGCCCGGCCGAACTGAAAATCCTCGCCCACCACAATCGCGCCGACGCCCAGCCCCTTGACCAGCACGTCCAGCACAAAATCATGCGCCTCTTTTTTCGCCAGCTCCGCATCGAACGACAGGGCATACATCACATCGGCCCCAAGCTCGGCAATCAGCCGCGCCTTGGTGCGAAACGGCGTGAGGCGAAACGACTCCGCACTGGGGCGAAAAAACTCCTGCGGATGCGGCTCGAACGCGATCACGCCCAGCGGCGCGCCACGTTCCTCCGCCATCCGCCGCGCTTCACCAATGAGCGCCTGATGCCCGCGATGCACACCATCGAAATTGCCAAGCGCCACCACCGCGCCCTGAAAGGCGGGCGGAATATCCTGATAGTGCCGGAAGATGCGCATCAGCGCGAAATTATCCCTTGGGGCGTGACGGTGCCAGAACCATGGCCTCGCCCTCGATCACGACAAGATCGCCGACCTTGCAGACGCAATCGAACACGACGCGGCGCTTTTCCAGCACCACCTCGCGCACCGTGCAGGTCGCGGTCACACAATCGCCAATCCGCACCGGCGCCTTGAAGCGCGTGGTCAGGCTCATGAAAATCGTGCCCGGCCCCGGCAACTGCATGCCCAGAATGGTGGAGATGTAACTCGCCGAAAGCATCCCATGCGCGATACGCGTCTTGAACGGGGTGGTGGCGGCATAGGCCTCGTCGAAATGGGCCGGGTTCATATCCCCCGATAGTTCGCCGAACAGTTGAATGTCCCGCTCCGTGACGGTGTGGGTATAGCTCTCCGAAATGCCCGGCGTCAGGTCTTCAACGTAGTAACCCATCTTGCGCTCGCGGTCCCTGAAAGGTGAGCGCCAGTCATATCGGCAGCCCCGTCACCACACAAGCTCACGCATCGCCGCGCTGGCCCGAACCCCAGCCTTGTCAAAGAGTTGGCTCAAACTCTCGGTCGTCACCTCGCCCAGTTCCGCGGCGTGGATGCCATGGGCAATGAACAGCGCCTCCACCCCCATCGCGTTGGCCCCTTTGAGGTCGGTCGCCATGGCATCGCCAATGGCGAGCGGCTTCGCAATGGTCCGCCCGCTGACCTTGCGCAACGTGTCGAGCGTCACATCATAAATCGCCGGATGCGGCTTGCCGAAATACGCGACCGTGCCCCCCAACTGTTCATAGCGGGCCGCCAACGCGCCCGCGCAATAGACAAGCTGCCCGCCGCGCTGCACCACCAGATCGGGATTGGCGCAGAGCATGGTCAGCCCACGCCCCTGCAACGCCGTCAGCCGTTCTTCATAATCGGCAGGCGTCTCATGGTCGTCATCAAACAGCCCGGTGCACAAAACGATCTCGGCGTCTTGCGCCGCCACGCTCTCAATGTCCAACCCGTCAAACACATCCCCGTCGCGCTCCGGCCCGAGATGAAACATCTTCAACCGCCGCCCATGCCCCCGCGCAATCAAATCGCCGCGCGCCGCCATGCCGGAGGTGACAATCGCATCAAAACAATCCGTCGGCACACCGATAGCCTCAAACTGCTTAAGCAATGTCGGCACCAACCGCGGCGCATTGGAAAGCAAAACCACCGGCCCGCGTTCGCTGCGAAACCGCCGCAAAGCCTCCGCCGCTTTCAGATAAGGTTCCCGCCCATTATGCAAAACCCCCCACACATCACAGATGATCCCATCATGATCCGCAGAAATCTCAGAAAGCCCGGAAAGAACGCGCATACATCACCATATTGGAAAAACCTCCGCTTGAGGGCGGAGGTAGCGTCAGCGTACCGACATCGAAATTTGCAAAGCAAATTTCGGGGAGGGGTCCAAGTGCCACCGCATATACGCTGCGGCAACGCCCTGCCACAGAATTCTCAGGCCTACCCCGCCTTGCGCATCGGAATCACCGCCGCAGGCCCATTCCCCCGCACCGGCACATCCTTCAAAACCTCATCGCGCACCGCACGCGGCTCCCCAAACAGGAACCCTTGCGCAAAATCCACCCCATAATCGAGCAATTGCACCACAGTCTTCTCGTCTTCCACATGCTCGGCAATCAGGTTCAGCCCAAACCGCGATAACAGCCCCTTGAAGTCTTCCGCCGCAACAGCGGCCCGCGCATCGCTCATGCCTTCGGTCAGCACCGCCGCCCGCACCTTCACATGGCGAAAGCCCAGCCGCTTCAACCGCCCAAAATCCATCGCCAGCGTATCGACATGATCGAGCGACAGCGCAAATCCCATATTGGACAGATAAGACAGATTGGCCTCACCCGAAGGCCCAATCGCATTCAGCGCGCTTTGCGAAAACTCAAACACAATCTGCCCGGCCAGATCGCGGTTATGATGCATATATTCAAGGAACTGCGGAAAGAACTCGCCATCGGTCAGCGTGTCGCCCGCGATGTTGCAGAAGATCGCAATCTCCCGGTTCTTCTGCGTCAGCTTGCGCACCACCTGCACACAACGGAACAGCAAAAGATTGTCCACCACGCTCATCAACCCGGCAGGCGCCGCAATGCGCATATATTGCGCCGGCATGATCACCGTGCCGTCCTCGGCCCGCAGCCGCGACAGCGCCTCGTAATAGCGCAATTTGCGCTGCGGCAGGCTCACCGTTGGCTGCAAATACAAATCAACCCGGTTCTGCTCCAGCGAGGTGCGGATCAGTTCGAGCAACGGCCCGTCGCCCAGCGCCAGTGCGCCCGCGCGCGGCAACGCGGCAACGGGTGAGGCTGGCGCCGGAATCTCCTGCGCCTTGTGCGAAATCCGGTTGGCAAATTCCCGCATCAAGCCTTCGAGAATCTGCAATTCCGAAACGATCTTGCGGTTGTTTTCGTTGGTGCGGGTTTCAATCACATCGTTGATCTGCGCCATCTTGTGCGCCGTCTCGTCGATCGAGGTCTGAAACGAAAGCCCAGCGCGTTTCAGCATGACAATGTCATGCTTCACGGTCTTGCGATCCTTGCGCCGCAAAAAACTCATATGAATCTGCGTGCACAGGCAAAGCCCGATCAGCATCGCCATCACCGCCTGTGGCAGCGGCAGGTCGAGTTCAAGCCCAATCAGCCCGGCCGCAAGCGCACAGGCCATCGCATAGGTCGCAAACACAAGACTATTGAACATCGTCGCCGCCCTTCGGGTTCAGGCGGCAACTATTGCCCAGCGGGCCTTTCCAAGCTGTTAACCCAAAAAGGCGTGATATCCCCAAGGCCGGGCCATCCAGGTAACTCATTATTTACCTCTCCAGGACCTGTGCTAGGATTTTTGCGGCCAGAGTTCAGACCAAGTCAGCAGAAGGGACAATGTCTCATGCGCAATTGGGGACGGCAGGCATTAAAGGTCGCGGTCAAATCCGCGATCCCGTTTGAAGATGTGGCGCGCAGCGTCAAGCGACGCATCAGCCCCTATCGCGGCAATGCGCTGAACGAGCCCGGCCTACTCGCTTCCGCCGTCATGCTGGTCAAGCGTCTGCACGATGCGGGCATCGCGCTCCACGGCGCCACTGTCGCCGAAATCGGCACCGGCTGGTTTCCGGTGATCTCGCAAACCTTCATCGCCGCCGGTGCGCAAAAGGTCATCACGGTCGACAAATCGCGCCTGCTCGACATCCACACCTTCAACGCGGCGCAAGCGTTGCTGCGCGAGAGGCTGGAGAAAACCTGCCACAAACATGGCGCGGACCCCGCATGGTTTGATCTGTCACGCCTGCCGCAAAACGCGCCCGATCTCGAAACAGCCTGCGCCATCGCCCATATCGACTATCGCCCGAAGTTCGATTTCAACACCCTGCCAAATGCATCCTGCGATATCTGCATTTCGCGCACCGTGCTCGAACATATTCCCGTACGCTGGCTCGAAAACATGTTCCGCAATACACGCCGTATCCTCAAACCTTCCGGCGTCATGCTGCACGAAATCGACATGTCCGATCATTTCGAGCATTTCGATCACACGATTTCAAAGGTCAATTTCCTGCAATATGAGGATCGCACATGGTCCGTCCTCACCCTCGGCACCTCCGAACTCTTCACCAACCGCCTGCGCTTCTTTGAATATGAAAAGATGATGCAGGTTGCTGGCTTCACCATCGAAGCCGCCTTCGGCGCGCCCCATCCCCAAACGCTGGAAGATCTACGCAGCCTGAAACTGTGCAGCCGCTATGCAGGCCAAAAGCTCGAGGATCTCGCCATCATCTCCGGCACCATCCTCGCCCGCAACGTCACCCGGCCGCAAACCGCGCCGCAGTAGAACTCCAGCTCGCCGTAATCCGCTCAATCTCACCACCGCGCTAGCCACAGGTCCGCGTCAGCTCACCGCTGACGACTGTAGCCCACGATTACAGTTGAGGTTTGGAGGATTCGGGCCTCGCCGCTAAGCCGGTCAAATGGTTAGATAATATAGTCTGGCATTAACATTGCGTACCTCCAGATGTTTGGAGGAATTGTTAGACTATGCGGAAAATGATTTTTGCTGCGGCGATGTTTGCCGCCACTATGGTTGGAACGTCGGCAAATGCAGTGCCGATCACCTGGACCCTGCAAGGGTTGACTTTCGATGACGGCGGAACGGCGTATGGATCATTCGTTTATGACGCTGATACGGGAAAGTATACGGACGTCAATATAACCACCACAGGGAAATGGGCTTATACATACACGAATGTCCTTGGCTGTGACGCGTTTGGTTTTGATGCGAACACAGGCTCGAATGCCGAAGGAAATGGATTCCTGGAGATAAGTACGTCGTTAGAACTTACCAATGCAGGCGGTAATATCCCTTTTGTCGGTGCCGCGAATTATGAAACACCCTATTACGCTAACAATGAGATTGGCCTCTCTTACAGATACATTGTAGCAGGTGCCGTTGTTTCCCCTTCGAGCAATAGCCCGGTCCCCGAACCGTGGACACTTGCACTCGTTGGTGCAGGCCTTGCCGGAATGGCCGCAACACGTCGCCGTCGCAAAGCCTGATCGCACCCAACCACACTCAGAAAAGCCGCTCACCTCCGGGTGGGCGGCTTT
>DATJDE010000326.1:0-6229 GCA_035497595.1 Rhizomicrobium sp.
TTTTCGGTGAGAGTATGTTCAGCACCGCGCGCGATGCGAGCAAGGTGGCGTTGGTGCATCTGGTGGCGCGGCTGAAACGTGGCCGGTTCAGGCTGCTGGACACCCAGTTCTTGACGGCGCATCTGGCGCAGTTTGGCGCAATCGAAATTCCGCGCGCGCGTTATCTGGCTTTGTTGGAAAGGGCGATTGCGGAGAAGGCTGAGTTTTACTGGCCTGCGTCGGCGGGCAGTTCAGGCATCGCCTCATCCGCGCCCTTGTTGGGGGAGACGGGTTTGGCTTCGGTTTTGGCGGGGGCGACGCTGGCCACCACGCCCGGCTCGTTGGTTTTGCACTTGATCACCCAGACGTCATAGAGCGGATGCTCCATGCCGTTGATCGACGGGGTGGAGGCGAACATCCAGCCGGAAAACACCTTGCGTGCTTTTTCTTCGGGGCGCTTGTCGGTGATTTCGAGGAACGCGGTGGTTTCGGGCGGCTCTGTTGCGGGGGTGGAATAGCAGGTGCGCACCGTGATGGTGAGGGTGGCGAATTTCACCGGCTTGCCGATGGGGGCGATGATGTCGGTCGGGCGGCCGGTCATCTTGTCGAGGCCACGCAAGGCGAGCGCGACCGGTTTGGCCTGAGAGAACTTGGCCGCTTCGACCACGGCCGCCTGATCGGGCGGCAGGGTTGGCTCGGTCTTGGCTGGGGATTGCCCCGGAGCGGTCTGGGCGTGGCCTGGGGCTTGTGTGGCTGGGGCTTGCGGGGTTGGCGATTGCGCAGCTGCGAGGCCGCCCAGCCCGAGCAGGGCTGCGGCACTCAGCAGAAGGGCGCGGGTGTTCACGGGGCTGCCGGTGCGGGCGTTGCCGGTTGTGCGGGCTGCTGCGCGGGCGCGGGGCTGGAACTCGCGCCGCTGCCGCTGTTGATGTAGCGGCCCACCAGCCCCATCAGATCGACGGCGCCTTGCGTATCGTCCAGCTCGCCATTGACGGCCAGCATCGTATCGCTGCCGCCGGGCTGAATGGAGATGTAGGAGCTGCCGAGGATGCCGGAGGAGGTGATCTTGGCCGACGAATCGTCCGGGATCTCGATGTCCTTGCGAATCGTCAGATTGGCGACGGCCATGTAGCTTTTTGGATCGAGCGCCAGGGAGGCGACCGAGCCCACCTTGATGCCATGCACCCGCACGTCGGTGCCGACGCTGATTCCATCCACGGCGGCGAAACGCGCCTTGATCTCATAGCCGGAGATGCTGCCCGCGCTAGTCGCCGTATAGGTGAAATAGAGGAACACGGCGGCCACAAGCACGACCACCGCGCCGATCAGGGTTTCTACAGTGTTGTTCTGCATGGCTCTATTCTGGTTTCCAGGCTTCGTAATCCCCGGTCGCGCGGGGGCGGTGGCCGCTTTTGGCAAGACTGCCTTCAGGGCGGTAGGCGCCTGCTGTGCCGGACATGTTCGGCATATGATCTTTTTCCCAGAACTTGGCCGTCAGCGGGGCCACGGTGGGCGCATCGTTGACGGTGTGGTGCAGCCAGCCATGCCACTCCGGGGGCACGCGGCTTGCTTCCACGGTGCCGTTGTAGAGCACCCAGCGGCGCTTCGCATTCGCGGTCTGGAAGTAGCGGTTGCCGAACTTGTCGGTTCCCACGGGCTTGCCAGACCACCAGGTGGTCAGCAGGGTGCCGGGCGTGGCGCCGCGCCACCAGATGAAAATCATACGAAGCAAAGACATGCGCTCAAAAAGCTCGCGGATTCGTGGTGACTATATGGGGCCGCACGCCCCTTCGCAAAGTGCCAGGCGCTGCCGCCGAACAGCACAGGCGGGGGCACCGCCTGGCCACCGATTATGCACAGGCCGAGGGGCAAAAAAAAAATCTATTACCACCCCAAACGGCTTGACTGCCGCTCTCTAGAGCGGTTTGCGGACATCCACAAAAACACCACATCTTGGGGGTAAGATTTGGTTAAGCACTTAGACCTTGCGTCGGGGACGAGGCGTGGCCATAGTTTGCGCCTGCTGCTTCTGGCGGCCCCACATATGGAAAAGCCTTCCAACCTTAGCCCCTTAAAAACCTGCTTCAAAACAGCGGGTTCGGGGGACGGGAGTGCTTTGTCTCGCGCCGGGGCCGCACGCTGTCAGCGGGTGGGCTTAATTTCTGTTCTGGGGGAGCGCAATGCGTATCCGGCGTCATTTCACTGTTGAAGATCTCTCACCCTATCAGGGCATCGCGTTTCGCAACGCGGCCAGCGAAATTCGCAATCCCGATGGTTCGGTGGTGTTCCAGCAGAAGGACATCGAGGTTCCCGAAAGCTGGAGCCAGGTGGCCTGTGACGTGCTGGCCCAGAAATATTTCCGCAAAGCAGGCGTGCCCAGCACCCTGAAGCCTGTGCCCGAAGACGGCGTGCCGGAATGGCTGTGGCGCCGCGAAGCTGTGGGCGCAGAGATTGTCGGTGAAAACTCGGCCAAGCAGGTGTTCGGCCGGATGGCCGGAACCTGGACCTATTGGGGCTGGAAGGGCGGCTATTTCGACAGCGAGAGCGATGCGCGCGCCTTTCATGACGAAATGTGCCACATGTTCGCGACCCAGAAGGCGGCGCCGAACTCCCCGCAATGGTTCAACACCGGCCTGCATTGGGCCTATGGCATCGACGGGCCGAGCCAGGGCCATTTTTATGTCGATCATATCACTGGCGAACTGACCAAATCCGCCTCGGCCTATGAACATCCCCAGCCGCATGCCTGTTTCATTCAGGGCGTGCAGGACGATCTCGTCAATGAAGGCGGGATCATGGATCTTTGGACGCGCGAAGCACGCCTGTTCAAATATGGGTCGGGCACCGGCACCAACTTCTCCGCCTTGCGCGGCGAGAGCGAGCGGCTTTCGGGCGGCGGCAAATCTTCCGGCCTGATGAGCTTTTTGAAGATTGGCGACCGGGCGGCAGGCGCGATCAAATCGGGCGGCACCACGCGGCGCGCGGCCAAGATGGTGATTGTGGATGTGGACCATCCCGATATCGAAGACTTCATCGAGTGGAAGGTGATTGAGGAGCAGAAGGTCGCCGCGATGGTGGCGGGCTCCAAGCTTGCCGAACGCCATTTGAAAGCCGTTATGAAGGCCTGCGTGAATTGCGAAGGCTCGAACGACGATTGCTTCGATCCGAAAAAGAACCCTGCTTTGCGCCGCGAAATCAAAGCCGCGCGCAAATCGATGATCTCCGACAATTACATCGAGCGCGTGATCTCCTTTGCCAAGCAGGGCTATAAGGACATCGACTTCCGCACCTATGACACCGATTGGGATTCTGAAGCCTATATGTCGGTTTCAGGCCAGAACTCGAACAATTCGGTGCGCGTGACCGATGCGTTTTTGCGCGCGGTGGCCAATGACGAAGACTGGAATTTGACGGCGCGCCGTGGCGGGCAGATCATCAAGACGGTGAAGGCGCGCGACTTGTGGGAAAAGATTTCCTACGCCGCATGGGCCTGCGCCGATCCGGGCATTCAGTTCCACACCACCGTCAATGATTGGCACACCTGCCCGGCGGGCGGCGAAATTCGCGCTTCCAATCCGTGCTCGGAATATATGTTTCTTGACGATACGGCGTGTAACCTTGCTTCGCTCAATCTGATGCAGTTTCGCCGTGTGGACGGCACGTTCGACGTGGATGCGTTTGAACATGCTGTGCGGTTGTGGACCATTGTGCTCGAAATCTCGGTCATGATGGCGCAGTTCCCGAGCCGCGAGATTGCGCAGCTTTCGTATGACTACCGCACGCTGGGGCTGGGCTTTGCCAATATTGGCGGGCTTTTGATGACGGCGGGCATTTCGTATGACAGCCGCGAAGGGCGCGCGATTGCAGGCGCAATTTCGGCGGTGATGACGGGCGTTTCCTATCGCACCTCTGCTGAAATGTCGGCGGAGCTGGGGCCGTTCCCGGAATTCAATGCCAATCGCGACTCCATGCTGCGGGTTATCCGCAACCATGCGCGTGCGGCGCATGGCGAGACGGGCGGTTATGAAGGGCTGTCTACCCTGCCCGTTCCGCTGGACCTTGATGCCATTGCGCAGATCGACCTTGCCCTTGCGGCGGGACGTGCCTGGGATACGGCGCTGGAGCTTGGCAGCGAGCACGGTTTCCGCAATGCGCAGGCGACTGTGATTGCACCGACCGGCACAATTGGGCTGGTGATGGATTGCGACACCACCGGCGTGGAACCGGACTTTGCGCTGGTGAAGTTCAAGACGCTGGCAGGTGGCGGTTATTTCAAGATCATCAACCGCTGCGTGCCGGAAGCCTTGCGCACCCTTGGCTACACCCAGCCGCAGATTGACGACATGGTGGCTTATGCGGTGGGCCATGCGACGCTCGAAAGCCTGAGCGTTGGGGTAACCCCTGCGGCGCTGCGGGCACGCGGCTTTGGCGACGAAGAACTCAACCGGGTCGAAGCCGCACTGGAATCGGCTTTCGACATTCGCTTCGTCTTCAACAAATGGACACTGGGTGAGGCCTTCTGCACCCAGGCGCTGAACCTGAGCGCCGAAGAACTGGATGCGCCCGACTTCGATCTGTTGCGGTCGATCGGGTTCTCCCGCGCCGAGATCGATGCGGCGAACCTGCATGTTTGTGGGGCGATGACGCTGGAAGGCGCGCCGCATTTGAAGGATGAGCATCTGCCGGTGTTCGATTGCGCCAATCCTTGCGGGCGTATCGGCAAGCGGGCGCTTTCGGTGGAAAGCCACATCCGCATGATGGCAGCGGTGCAGCCTTTTATCTCGGGTGCGATTTCCAAGACGATCAACATGCCGAGCTCGGCGGGCGTCAAGGATTGCGGCGAGAGCTATATGCTGTCGTGGAAGCTGGCGCTCAAAGCCAATGCGCTCTATCGCGACGGCTCGAAGCTTTCGCAGCCGCTCGCCTCCTCCGTGTTTGCGTTTGATGACGAGGAAGACGAGCGCGAAGACGTGATGGCGGCCCCTGCCGCGCAGCGTGCGACCGTGATGTCGGAACGGATCGTCGAAAAGGTGATCGAGCGGGTGGTGCATGAGCGTTCGCGCGAGCGTGAGCGCCTGCCCCAGCGCCGCAAAGGCTATACGCAGAAGGCAGTCGTTGGCGGGCACAAGGTCTATTTGCGCACCGGCGAATATGAAGACGGGCGGCCCGGCGAAATCTTTATCGACATGCACAAGGAAGGCGCCGCCTTCCGCAGTCTGATGAACAACTTCGCCATCGCGATTTCCATCGGCCTGCAATATGGCGTGCCGTTGGAAGAATTTGTCGAAGCCTTCACCTTTACCCGCTTTGAACCGGCAGGACTGGTGATCGGCAATGACTCGATCAAGAACGCAACCAGCCTGCTGGACTATGTGTTCCGCGAACTGGCGGTGTCTTACCTTGGCCGTAACGACCTTGCGCATGTTCAGCCGCATCATGATGCGGATCTGGGCGGCGGTGAGAAGGAAGGCGGCGGATTTCGCGAAGTTGCTGTCTCGCGGGTAGCCTCTACCGGCTATATGCGCGGGAATTTTGGGCAGCTTTCGCTGGTGCAGGGCAATACTGCGGTCGCATTTGCCTATGCGCATGAGCATGAGCACGACCATGAGCATGCCGCCAGCGCAGATGCAGAGGATGGCGTGTCGGAAGCCATGATGGAACTGCGTGATGCCGTTCTGGAAGCCGCGGGCCGTGACAACCCGGTGGGCGAGTTGGTGGAAGCCATTGGCGTACGCGTGACCAAGCGCGTGGACGATGCGGCGACCATGGCCGGCAAGTCCCGCGACGTTCAGGCCAAACGCGTGGCCGAAGCCCGCATGAAAGGCTTTGAAGGCGATGCCTGCGGCCAATGCGGAAACTTTACGCTGGTGCGCAACGGCACCTGCATGAAGTGCAACACCTGCGGCGGCACCAGCGGCTGTAGCTGAGCTGAACTTCGATAGAATTGCGAAAGGGCGGGCACTGTGTCCGCCCTTTTTGCTTTTGGGCTTTTAAGGTTTGCTTCACCGTGCCTGGAAACCTGCCCCAGTTAGACATCGAAACGAGACATGCGCCCAATTTGAAACAATTACGGTGTTAAGCGTGTTTTTCGCGTGTTGCGTGGTGTGTGCGTTGGCTTGCTGCGTGATTTCGGGCGTATTTTAACCATGGGTAAGCAGGCACGGGGCTTGCAACAGGGTGTATGCGCGTATCGCAGTGGAACAGAGAATTGCTCAATGTGATTGCCTTGTTGATGGTGCTGGCGGCGGCCCCT
>DATJDE010000327.1:0-7747 GCA_035497595.1 Rhizomicrobium sp.
GCCAAAGCGTTCGGCGGCGGTCGGCAGCAGCGTGCGCGGCGCGATCAGGCGCACCCGCGCGCCCATTTTCGACAGAAGGTGAATGTTCGAGCGCGCCACCCGGCTGTGCAGAATATCGCCGCAGATCGCCACCACCAACCCTTCAAAGCTGCCGCGATGGCGCCGGATGGTGAGCGCATCCAGCAGCGCCTGAGTGGGGTGCTCGTGGCTGCCGTCGCCCGCATTCACCACGCAGCAATCGAGCTGGCGGGAGAGAAGCTCGGCGGCGCCAGAGTCCTGATGGCGCACCACCAGAATATCGGGGCGCATCGCGTTCAGGGTGGTCGCCGTATCCATCAGCGTTTCGCCCTTCGAGACCGAGGAGGTTTTCACGCTCATATTCAGCACATCGGCCCCCAACCGTTTGCCCGCCAGCTCAAACGAGCTTTGCGTGCGGGTGGAGGATTCGAAGAACAGATTGATCAGGGTGCGCCCGCGCAGGACGGCGCTTTTTTTGTCCACCGCACGGTTCAGCGTGACATAGGTTTCGGCAAGATCGAGAAGCGCGGTGATCTCAACGGGCGAAACGGCTTCGATGCCGAGCAGATGGCCAGTCGAAAGAAGTGGCGCGAGGGGTGTGGGCGCAGTCATTAAAGTCCGGTCTATAGGCAAGCCCGCGCAACCTCGCAAGCTTCCCGGGTGAAAATCGTTACGCCTTACCCAAAGCCGCCGAAACCGCTTTCGCTGCGGCGGCCACTGCCTCATGGGCCTGCGGCAGTACAGCTTGCATATAGATAAAGTCGTGGACCAGATCGGGGTAATCCGCAACCGTTACCGCCACCCCGCCCGCGCGCAGTTTATCCGCATAAAGCTGGCCCTCATCATGCAGCGGGTCGTGGCCGGCCAGCATCACATAGGCACCCGGCAGGCCCGACAGATCCTCGGCCAGAAGCGGCGACACCCTGGGGTCGTTGCGGTCTTGCGCATTGGGCACGTAGCAATCGTAAAACCACTGCAGCGTCGGGGTTTCGAGGAAATAGCCTTGTGCGAAATCGTGCAGGGAGGAGGTGTCGCCCCCCACATGCGTCACCGGAAACATCAGAAGCTGAAAGCCCACTTTGGGGGCCGCCATGTCCTTCGCCATCTGGCTGACCACGGCGGCGAGCCCTGCACCTGCCGAATCACCGCCCACCGCCACGCGATTGGGATCGACCCCCAACTGGGCGGCATTGTCCTCAATCCAGGTGAGGGCGGCGAAGGCATCGTCAATCGCGGCGGGAAAGGGGTTTTCGGGGGCGCGGCGGTAATCCACCGCAATGACCTTCAACTCACCTTCATTGGCAAACATCCGGCACAGCCCGTCATGGGTATCCAGATCGCCGATCACCCAGCCGCCGCCATGGAAGAACACCAGCGTCGGCTGCGCATCGCTGCCTGCCGCCACCGGGGCATAGATCCGCGCCGCAATATCGCCGCCCGGGCCGGGAATGAGGATGTTTTCGGTTTTGCCGATGGGCACATCTTTCGGCCCCACCAGTGACATCAACCCGGCAAACATATCGCGCGCGCCGCTTGCGCCCAGCTCCTGCATCGGGGGCGCAGGCTGGTCTTTCATCTGGTCCAGAAACGCCTGTAGCAGCGGATCGAGCGGCATAAATGTCCCCGGCAAATGTGTTGGCGGGGATTTGAACGGGTTAGCCCGTCCGGCGCAAGGCGCTTAATGAAGCGTTTTTTCGGCGAAGTGGGCAGCCGGTTCGGCGCAAGAAAGAGCGACAATTCAAGACTTTGGAGCGCGCAATCGATTCCATTCAAATGAATCGCGCTCTAGTGAAGCGTTAGCGGTGCATCCGGGTCCAGCCGCTGGGCCAGAATATCGTCCAGCAGGGTGCCCAGCACCGTCCAGAATTCGGCGCGCGCATGGGCGCCTTCAGCCGCGAAAGAGGCGCAAGCCCGGCGCGCATATTCCGCCGCCATCACGCCATGCTCGGACGCAAGATCAACCGCCAGCTTGTAAAGATCGTCGGTAGACATGCCCCGCCCGCCTTCCCCGTTGAAGCCCCAATGTGGCCCCACAGGGTAAGCAACGGGTTAACGC
The DNA here is from genome assembly GCA_035497595.1 of Rhizomicrobium sp. Classification (GTDB taxonomy): domain Bacteria; phylum Pseudomonadota; class Alphaproteobacteria; order Micropepsales; family Micropepsaceae; genus Rhizomicrobium. Next base: position 2,075 of record DATJDE010000327.1, read on the forward strand.
GCCCCTTGCGCCGCGATATAGGCCGCTTCCGCCGCGCTCGATGCCCGCCCCAAAGCCGCATTGCGCATGGGAAAGCGCCCGAACGTGACGATTGTCTCCCGGTGATCGACGGCGAAAGAAAGATTGGTGCTGGTGGAGCCCAGCCGCGTGCGCACCAGATGCACGCATAGATCCTGATCGGCAAGATTTTCGGAATGCATCAGCGGCAGATAAAAGAAGATGCGCGCCCGCGCCAAAAACGCCAGATCATAACCTTTCGCCAACGCCCGCCGCGCCACAGCGCGCGCCATCGCATCGGTGGAAAACGCCTCTGCCTTCCCGCGAAACATGTTGCGCGGAAACTGATCGACCAAAATCAAAAGCCCGAGTGCGCCTTCCGCCGAATTTTCCCAATCGGAAAGTTCGCCATCCTGCGCGGCGCGCCACGCCGCACCAAAGCGCGCAATGATTTCGGCATCGAGCGCAGGATCAACCGCATACCACCTCGCTTCGCCGACTCCGAGCCAGTAGTCGATAATCTCACGCGGTAACACGACTAACCCTCCCCTTGAGGGAGGGTCGAAATTTGCTTTTCGCAAATTTCGGGGAGGGGTATCCCGCTAGCCTCCAATGCCCGCAAAACAAGCTGAAAAACACTGTCAGGGTCTTGCATAAAATCTCCATTCCAAAAACGCAGCACCCGATACCCCCGCGCATTCAGCCACCGCGTTCTCGCTTCATCACGTACCAGCCCCGCATCATCGCCGTGCTGCCCGCCATCCAGTTCGACAATCAATTTCGCTGCCGAACAATAGAAATCTACGACATAAGGTCCGATAGGTTGTTGCCGACGAAACCGCAAACCAAAAGCGCGTTTAGATCGGAGAATGGCCCACAACTTTTGCTCCGCAACTGTCGGCTTTACGCGCATATTCACGGCAAGCGCGCGTTTCATTTCACGTCTGCGTTCAGGAGATTGTGTTCGATCCTGCACCAAGAGGCCCCTCCCCGAAATTTGCAAACGCAAATTTCGACCCTCCCTCAAGGGGAGGGTTGAATTAATCACGTCACCTCAATCACCTCATCCGCCAGCACCGGCGTAAACAGCTTGTCTACCAAATCCTGCCGCCGCTCCATGGTCGCGCGCTGATTGACGTAGCCCTTGTCGGTGATCTCATTGCCATCGATCGATGGTGGCTCCGTCATCAGGATCACCCGCCTCACCCGCTGCGATGTGCCCGGATTTTCCGCATTGTGCTGCGCCAGTTTATCCCGAACGAAGGCCCGCACTTTCGGGTGCGCCACAATTGCTGCCGGGCCAGATAGCGCGGCATCGCCAGCGATCTCTTTTGCCGCCGCGATATTCGGCCAGGCGAGCAAACCAACGAAGGATTTATCCTGCCCGCACACCACAGCATCCTGAAACAGCGGTGATGCTGCACCCACCACCTGCGCCCGGAGCGTGCCCACAGAAACCCAGGTGCCGCTATCCAGTTTGAAATCTTCGGTCACACGCCCGTCAAACACCAAGCCTTTTTCCGGCACATCTTCGTCGACGAATTTCGCCGCATCACCGAGGCAATAAAACCCTTCTTCGTCAAACGCGGCTTGCGTGAGATCCGGCCGGTTGAGATAGCCCGGCGTCACGGTTGGCCCCTTCACCCGCACTTCGAGCTTGTTGCCAATCGGCGCCAGTTTCAGCGTAATCCCCGGCAGCGGCAGGCCGATCAGCCCTACCCGTTCGGTCAGCCAATGCACCACCGTAATGCCTTGGGTCTCCGTCGCGCCATACATGGTGGTCAGCGGAATGCGCAGGCCGGTGGAGGCAATCGACAGCGCCTGAAACCGTTCATAGATGTCCTGCGACAGCGTCGCCCCGCCATAGCCGACGAGTTTCATCTTGGAGAAAAAGCGATCCCGCAGATCGGCATCGCGCTCCATCGCATCGGCGAGCCAGCCAAAGGCGATCGGCGCGGAGCCGAACATCTGCGGTGAAATTTCCCGCAAATTGCGGATCGTTTCATCGAACATGCCAGGCAACGGTTTACCCGCATCCAGATGGATCGTGGCGCCGCTGTTTACCGCGCTGTTGAAGATGATATTGCCCGCCGAAATATGGTTCCACGGCATCCAGTCCAGCGTCTGCGGAATTTCGTCGGGATCGGGCTCGTCATCGCGCAGACCTTCCTGCGCCGCCACCACCGCCATCATCATCAAATGAGTCTGGATCACCCCTTTGGGCATGCCGGTCGAGCCGGAGGTGAAAAGATATTTCGCCACCGTGTCGTGGGTAATCGCCGCCATCGAGTCCGCAACCGCCCTGCCCGGCACTGTCGCGACCAGATCGTCAAACGCCGTCGTCGCGCGATCCGCAATCGGCAGCGCGGTGACGATTTCAACACCCTCGCCCGCAATCGCCGCGATGGCGCGCGCATAATATGGCCCCTGCTCGGCAAAGATCATTTTCGGCCGCGTGATCGCCGCCACATGTTTCAACTTGCCGTGATCGCCCGACATCAGCGAATAGGCCACCGAGACCGGCGCCACTGGCACACGCGCCTTCATCGCCCCCAGCATCATCACCGCATGGCGGATGGAATTGCCCGAAAGGATCAGCAGCGGCGCATCCGGCCCCATCCCCCGCGCCAGCAGCGCCTGCGCCACCGCATCGGATTGGCGCTCCATGTCTCCATAGGTGATGTAGCGCCAGTCCCCCGTGCGCCCATCGGGCAACGGCGTACGCTCGCCAATAAAGTTGCGCGTGGGGTGCTCCAACGCGCGCTGGCCAAACAAATGCACCACCGAGCGCTCGATAGCGCCCATCGGATGCAGCGAGCGCAGATAGACGGTGCCATCCTCTTTGCGCTCAACCTCGATCAAAGGCGGCTTTTGCGGCAGGGGCCTGAACGGCGGCAAATCTTTTTTCGCCTGAATGTTCATGGGCTTACTCCTCCTGGGGACGAACCACACTTCTGAACCGTTATTTACTGTATATTCCCCTTCGCGTCGGTATAATGTTCCTCCAGCCAAGGGGTGCGCGCATGCGCGGCAATAGCGTTCTGCTCATCATCGGCGGCGGCATCGCTGCCTACAAGAGCCTTGAACTGATCCGCCGTTTGCGGGAACGCGGTGCCCATGTGCGCGCCATTCTCACCGCTGCGGGCGCCCAATTCGTCACCCCGCTGTCAGTTTCCGCCCTCACCGGCGAAAAGGTGTTTCAGGATCTGTTCAGCCTGACCGACGAAGCGGAGATGGGGCACATCCAGCTTTCCCGCTCCGCCGATCTGGTGGTGGTCGCCCCCGCTACCGCCGATCTGATGGCAAAGCTCGCTTCCGGCCATGCCAACGACCTTGCTTCCACCGCGCTTCTGGCCACCGACAAGCGCGTGCTGATGGCCCCCGCCATGAATGTGCGGATGTGGAATCACCCCGCCACTCAGCGCAATCTGAAAACCCTGATCGGCGATGGCACGCTTTTCGTAGGCCCCAATGACGGCGAAATGGCCTGCGGAGAATTCGGCCCCGGCCGCATGGCCGAACCGAACGCCATTGCCGATGCCGTGGAACGGGCGCTTGCTTCCGTCGCCCCCGGCCCCTTGAGCGGCATGACGGCATTGGTCACCGCCGGCCCCACCCAGGAGCCGATGGACCCGGTGCGCTTCATCGCCAACCGTTCCTCCGGCAAACAGGGCTATGCGATTGCGCACGCGCTGGCGCTGGCGGGTGCGGACACAACGCTGGTTTCCGGCCCGGTCGATCTGGCGCCGCCGCGTCAGGTGAAATTGCTCAAGGTCGAAACCGCGCGCGAAATGCTGGCCGCCTGCCAATCCATCCTGCCGGTCGATGTGGCGGTGTGCACGGCGGCAGTGGCCGACTGGCGCCCCGAAATCGCCGCCAATAACAAAATCAAAAAAGCCGATGATGTGAGCGCCCCCACCATCAAGCTCACCCCCAACCCGGATATTCTCGCCACCCTGTCCAAGAGCGATAAGCGCCCGTCACTGGTGATCGGCTTTGCCGCCGAAACCGAAAACGTGATCGCCCATGCGCAAGCCAAACTGGCGCGCAAGGGCTGCGACTGGATTATCGCCAACGACGTTTCCCCCGCCACCGGCATCATGGGCGGGGATAGAAATCAGGTGCACCTCATCACCAAGAGCGCGACCGAAAGCTGGCCCGACCTCGACAAAACCGAAGTCGGCACCCGCCTCGCCGCCCGCATCGCCCAACGCTTGAAAGAGAAGGCCGCGTGACTGAAATTTCCATCCAGCGCCTTTCCCATGCCGCCGATCTGCCCCTGCCCGCTTACGCGACGGAAGGCTCAGCCGGGCTCGACCTGCTTGCCGCGATCGATACGGAAACAGAACTGAAGCCCGGCGCGCGTGCGGCCATTCCCTGCGGCATCGCCATTGCCTTGCCTGTGGGCTTTGAAGCGCAGGTACGCCCGCGTTCGGGCCTTGCGCTGAACCACGGCGTCACCGTGCTCAACGCCCCCGGCACGGTGGACAGTGATTACCGCGGAGAGATCAAGGCGATCCTGATCAACCACTCCGACACGGTATTTTCGATTTCACGCGGCATGAAGATCGCGCAGATGGTGATCGCGCGCCATGAACGCGCAAGTTTTCAGGAAACCGCCGAGCTTTCGCAAACCCCCCGTGGCGCGGGCGGCTTCGGCTCAACCGGATTGAAAATTGCCTGATGTTGAAACTCTCCCGCAAAACCCAGCTCGCCCTCGAAGCCGTGATCGACATCGCGTTCAACGCGCGCCCGGAACCGGTACAGGCCAAAGAAATCACCGCCCGCCAGGGTGTGCCGCAACGCTACCTCGAACAGGTGATGCAGCAGCTTGTGCGCGCCGGCATCCTCAAAGGCGTGCGCGGCCCGCGCGGCGGCTACCGGCTGGCGAAAGAGCGCCGCCGCATCACCGTGGGCGAAGTGGTGCGTGTTGCAGAAAGCATCGATGACGGCGAGAATGATGGGCCGGACACACGCTCCGATCTCGGTGCGCGCATCGTGACACCACTCATTCAATCTCTGCAGGAGGAATTGATGACCCGGCTGGATGCCATTTCCATTGAAGAGCTATGCCAGCGGGCTCGCAGCGCAGGCGTAGACTGCGGCGGCCGTCCCACCGCCGATTTCGCGATTTAAAGGAGAAGCCATGACCGACGAAACACGCCCCAAAGTGCCCGCGCAACACGCTCCCGGTCGCGGTCGAATCTATGACTCCATTACCCAGACCATTGGCGACACGCCCTTGGTGCGCCTTGCGCGCATGAGCAAGGATGCGGGCGTAAAAGCCGACATCCTGCTCAAGCTCGAATTCTTCAACCCGCTGTCCAGCGTGAAGGATCGGATCGGCGTCTCCATGGTCGAGACTCTGGAACAGCAAGGCATCATCACGCCGGGCAAAAGCACGCTGGTTGAACCCACCTCCGGCAATACCGGCATTGCGCTGGCCTTTGTCGCCGCTGCCAAAGGCTATCGGCTCATTCTGGTGATGCCGGATTCCATGTCGCTGGAACGGCGCAAGATGCTGCTGATCATGGGCGCCGAACTGGTGCTTACCGAAGCTGCCAAGGGCATGAAGGGCGCCATCGCCAAGGCGCAGGAAATCATCGCCGCCACCCCCGGCGCGGTGATGCCCCAACAATTTGAAAACCCGGCCAACCCGGCAATCCACCGCACCAC
>DATJDE010000328.1:0-3353 GCA_035497595.1 Rhizomicrobium sp.
TGGCTCGAAAGCCATCCCGTCCCAGATCTGTTTTCCACCATGCCGTATGAGTTTCCGGCCCTGCTGTTTCACGATGTGCAAAAAGGCACCGAGCTGCTTACCGCAGGCATGGCGCTCGACAACCCGGAATGGCTGAAAGGCTTCCTTGTCACCAATGCAAGGCAAATGGGCATGGCAGGGCGCATCCTCTTTCCCATACCGGATCGCGGCCTTGCCACACGGCTCTACCGCATCAAGGCCAGAACAATACTGATCTGGGGGGATCACGACCGCCTCATCGCCCCCGCTTACGCAGAGGCGTTCAAAGCCAAAATCGCGGGCGCCGAACTGGTGATGGTCAAAAATGCCGGTCACATGGTGACATTAGAAAAAACGCAGGAGGTGCTCAAATCGCTCGCGCGCCTCGATTAAAGAATCCCAATGCTCTCGAGCGTAGGCTCCTTCGCGTCCGAAGCCGGGCTACCGTGCACCTGGATGAAACCGATGCGGCACCGAAGCCCCTCCGGCAAATACTCAATGCCCACCGCGCCGGAGGTTTCATGCGATGCCGCAAATTTGATGACCCGCGTGCCAAAGCCAAAACGCCTTGGCGGCACGCACACCGGCCCGTCGCTCTCCCGCCACACAATTTCCACCCGCCGCCCGCGTGGATCGGGCTCAAAACGCCAGTTGAGCATCACGCGCCCCTCCGGGGCCGAGAGCGCGCCATATTTGATCGCATTGGTCGCCAGTTCATAAATCGCCAGTGCCATCGGCCCGCCGGTTTGCTCGTCAAGCTGAAGTGGTGGCCCCTCAATGCGGATGCGCCCCGAACGATCCTCCGTGAACGGCGCCAGCGTCGCCCGCACAATCTCGCCCAGATCAAGGCTGACCCCGCGCCGCGCCATCACCAGATCCGCCGCCGCGCTCAGCGCCTGCAACCGCCCGCTCAGCTTGGCGATATACTGTTCCACCACCGGCTGATTGCGGGGCCGCGAACTCTGCGCGATGGAGCCGATCACCGTGAACAAATTCTTCAGGCGATGGCGCAATTCGCCGATCACGATCTCCCGGCGGTCGCCTGCCAGCTTGCGGGCATGCACATCGGAGATGGTGGTGATCCACTCGCGAATGTTTCCGCTGGAATCGCGAATCGGCACCGCCCGCATCGCAAACCAGCGCCACCCGGTCTGCGTATGTTTGATTCGGATTTCGGTGTGATAGGCGCCCGAGGAATCGATGTTTCCAGCATCGAACGTCACCTTGGCACGATCCTCGGCATGCACAATATTGGTCCAGGCGCGGCCACGATAGCTTGGCCATGTCATGCCGGTGAGTTCGGTCCAGCCCCCTTGCGGTTCTTCCACCTCGCCATTTTCGTCGGTGGTCCAGACAATGGCCGATGTAGCCGCCACCAATTGCCGGAAACGGTTTTCATTACGTTCCATCTGCTTCAACACCGTGCGCAGCCACTGCGCCAGCAAAAGCTGCAACAGCGCGGCACAGCTGAAAGAGATGATCGACAAGACCGGTGTTGTCAGGGTCTGCGCTGGGGCGAGAAACAGCGAGGTCGAAACCACAATGCTCAGCGCAATGGCGAGCAGGCCAAATCTCCATCCCGCAAGGATCGTCACAATCATCACGGCCGGATAATAGAACGAGAAAAATCCGACATGGGGCAGGAACAGCCCGAACAGGCCACGCACGCCCGTAGCCGCCCCCACGATCAGCAGAAGCAGAAAAATCCGGAATGCAATGCTGCGCTGTTTCAGAATATAGGCGACCAGCGGCGCGGTTCCCCTGGTCAGCCGCGTTTCGGTGTCAGGCATAAAAGTACCTCAGCCTTCCAATTTCGTTCATCTCACGAAAAGGAGGCCTCCGCTCGGATCGCCGCGTGAAGACGCCATTCTCCCCCATATAATCGTGGGTTTGGGGCTATGCGCAACATCATTTCGTCGCCCGCACAAACCTAATTCGCTTGACATGGCCGCGTCCGGCTCAAACGCTGATCCCAAAGTAATTGATAGGAACAAATCTAATGGATTCCAGTTATGATTTGGTCATCCGCGGCGGCACCCTCGCCGATGGCCGGGGCGGTCCGCCGGTCCAAGCCGATATCGCTATCCACAATGGCCGCATCGCCAAGACAGGCCGGGTAGATGGCAAAGGCCGCGATGAGCTGGATGCCAAAGGCCGCCTCGTCACCCCCGGCTTTGTCGACATCCATACCCATTATGATGGTCAGGCGACATGGGACAGCCGCCTTGCTCCCTCCAGCTGGCACGGTGTCACGACGGCGGTGATGGGCAATTGCGGTGTCGGTTTCGCGCCCGTCCGGGTGGAGGATCGGGATCGCCTGATCGAGCTGATGGAAGGTGTCGAAGACATTCCGGGCGTGGCCCTTCACGAAGGGCTGAAATGGAATTGGGAAAGTTTCGCGGATTATCTTGATGCGCTGGATGCCCACAAGCGGGACATCGACATCTGCGCCCAGCTTCCCCATGGCGCGTTGCGCGTCTATGTGATGGGCGAACGCGGCGCCCGGCTCGAACCGGCGACCGAAATCGACATGGCACAGATGCGCCAGTTAAGCGCCGAAGCGATGCGCGCAGGTGCCATCGGTTTTTCCACCTCCCGCACCCTCAACCACCGTTCGATCAAGGGCGAGCCAACACCCTCCTTGCGCGCCAGCGAAGCCGAACTGCTCGCCATCGCGCAAGGGCTTGCCGATGCAGGCAGCGGCGTGATCGAAATGATCTCAGATTTCAACGCACCAGATCTCGAAACCGAATTTGCAATGATCCGCCGGATAATCGCTGTCTCCGGCCGCCCATTGTCTCTGTCGCTCGCACAGGCGCACAGCGCCCCGGAAAGCTGGCGCGCGCTGCTGGGCCTGATTGAAACAACAGCCCGGGAAGGTCTTCCCATCCGCGCCCAAGTTGCCCCGCGCCCAATAGGTATCCTTCTGGGCCTTCAGGCAACGCTCAACCCGTTCTCGGCGCATCAAACCTTTGCAGCGATCAAAGATCTTTCCCACGCTGAAAAACTCAGCGCTCTGCGTGATCCGTCATTCCGCGCCAGCGTGCTTGGCGAAACAGGCACGCGGCAAAACCATCCGCTCGCCCGCCGCGTCATGGCGTTCGACTACATCTTCCCGCTGGGTGATCTACCCAATTACGAACCGGCACGCGAAACCTCGCTCGCCGCACGGGCAAGACGCGAAAACCGCGATCCGGCAGACATCGCCTATGACCTGCTGCTGGAAAATGACGGCAGAAATTTCCTGTTCATGCCGTTCGCCAACTATGCCGACTACACGCTCGATCCGTGTGGCGAAATGATTGCCCACCCCGATTGCATCATGGGCCTTGGCG
>DATJDE010000329.1:0-2721 GCA_035497595.1 Rhizomicrobium sp.
GCCCGCACAATCGAGCCGCCATGGTCCACCGCATCGAACCCGCCGGCCCAGGGCGAGGTGCCGGTGCTGGCCCAATGCCGCAAGACCGATAAAGCAGGCTCCGCCGGTGGATCGCTTTCGGCGGGCGGCACGCCTTCGCCAAACCAACTCTGGTCCAGCGTGGTGAACCAGCATTGCGCCTGCGGCGCGATTTTTTTGACATGCAGCAAGCCTGGCCAATCGAAGCCGACAAAGATGCAGTGCTGCAAATATCCGTTTTCTTGCAGCACGCGAACGGTCGCTTGCGCCAAGTCTTCCGGCCCCGCCGACAGGCTGCGTTCAGCAAACGACGTTTTCAATTCGACAAACAGGGTGAAAGGTGCGGCGGCAGCTTTCACAACATCAACCACCTCCGCCAACAGCGGAATGCGTTCGCCATCGGCGGGGAGCACATCACCATGGCTGCGCGCATAGTCCGATGCGGGATCGGCCCGCCCAATGTCGAAGCCGCGCAATGCGCTGAGCGTCAAATCCTTGATGCGCGGCGTCGGCCGGGTCAGCCACGTGCCATTCGCGCGGCAGATTTCCGGCTTCAGCCGAAAATCATGAAACACGATCACCTCGCCATCACGGCTCAGTTGCACATCCAGTTCGGCCCCATCGGCGCCCAGCGCCACTGCATGGCGGAACGCCGCCAGCGAATTTTCAGGCCGCAGGCCAGCGCCGCCGCGATGGGCGATATTAAGGCAAGGCATCAAAATCCGCCGCTTCGATTCCGCGCCGATGTTAGGCCGAAAGCGGGGGCCTGGCGAAATCGCGGGCACGCACCCCGTCACGCACTACAACACGCGGCAACAGCCCCGCGAACAACCGCCGCCGCAACGATTTACGGGGCACCGGCATCGCCGGGCCAAAATGGGCAGGCCAATCGTGGTAAAATAGCCCTGCCAAAATCCAGGGCGTTTTCTCATCCGGGGCCAGAACCGGCAGCGCCACAATTTCGAAATGCAGCATGGGATAATTATCCACCGTCACCCTGCCTTCGAGAACACAAGGGGTTTGCAGGCGCAAAATCATCTGCAGGTCGTCGCGCCGGGCAGCGAAAGCCTCCTGCGCGAACAGTTCAGACAGGCGACTGCCCGAAATATCGCGGCCGAAGCGCCGCATCAACGCGGCACCGGCAAGCCGGGCACGAAAATCGGCTCCGCCGTCCAGCGGTTCATAGACCACAAGATGGCTCATCACCGCGGCCAGTTCGCGCGATGGCACATGGCGGCCGATGACGAAACCACCATCGGCACACCATTTTTGCCAAACTTCGATCAAATATCGGGCATCGAAATGCGATGCCTCGCGCATCACCGTAATCGTTTCCTGGAAGCCAATGGCATCATTCACATCGCTCCAGACAAGACCGAGTGCTTGCATGACGTCTCCTAGCGCGTTCGAATGGAGAGCCCCCTCATCCGACGACAGCACATGCGGCGATCATCGCCCGCGCGGTCGGTCACGCCGATGTGGCAGCCCGTTTAACCGCAGGCTCCCACTGGAACACCGTCATTTCAAACGCGCGCCGCATCCCGGTAAACGCAGAGTCGAAGCAATTGCGACGATTCTCCGAAAATTTGACTCGAATGCGGCGCGTGTTCTCGGCGCGCTAGCTGGACGTCCCCTCGCGCGGGCGGTTCTTGCCGATAAAGCCGAACATATGCCCGGCAACGTTACGCATCTGTATCTCTTCCGCCCCTTCGGTGATGCGGTAGCGGCGGTGATGGCGATAGATGTGCTCGAACTGCTTGTGGCGCGAATAGCCCATGCCGCCATGCACCTGCATCGCCCAATCCGCCGCGTTGCAGACGAGGCGATTGCCCCGGAAGTTGCACATCGACACCTTGTCGGAAAGATGAAGCTGGACTTCCGGGCCGGTGAGACGATCCATCTCCCAGGCGGTGCGATAGATCAGCCAGCGCAGCATTTCCGCTTCGGTCTGAAGTTCAACCAGCGGCCACTGGATCGCCTGGTTGCGCGACAGCGGCTTGCCGAACGGCTTGCGGGTATTGGCGTATGCGATGCTTTCGTTGATGCAATATTGCGCCGCCCCCACCCCGCTGGCTGCCTGCCGGATGCGGTTTTCGTGCACGAAGTGGCGCGCCAGAACCAGCCCGTTATCCACCGGCCCGAACACCGCGCTATCTGGCACCCAGACATTGGTGAACGACACGCGGGCGTGATCGGTCGGCATGTTGAAGGTCCAGAGATATTCTTCGATCTTCACGCCTTCGGCATCCATCGGCACGATCAGGCAGGTCAGCCCGCGCGCATCGCCGTCTTTTCCAGACGTCCGGCAAAACACCATGTCATGTGTGGCGGTGTGCACGCCGGTGTTCCACATTTTAACGCCATTAATGCGCCAGCCAGCGCCAGCCTTCACGGCGCGCGTTTCCATCCATGTCGCATCCGACCCGTGATCGGGTTCCGTCAGGGCAAATGCCACGCGCGAGGTGCCCGCCAGCATACCGGGCAACAGCGCCTTCTTTTGTTCCTCGGTTCCAAAATCGCGGAACATCAAAATCTGCGGGAAATTTCCGACAACGGAGGATTCGTTCTGCAGATCATTGTGCAGCCCGAGCCCCTTTTTCGCCAGATGTTCGCGGATGATGGCCATGGCAAGATTGCCAATGTTCCGCCCGCCAAATTCTTCCGGCAGGGCAAGACGAAGGAACCCGGCTTTATCGGCGCGAC
>DATJDE010000330.1:0-9054 GCA_035497595.1 Rhizomicrobium sp.
CACTCTGGCCGAGGCACGCGATGCCGTCGCCACGAAAAAAATCTCCTCCACCGAACTAACCAAGGCTTTTGTGACGGCTGTTGAAGGCGCACGCGATCTGAACGCCTTCATCACCGAAACGCCGGACCATGCGCTGACCATGGCCGCGGCCTCGGACGCACGCATCGCCAAAGGCGAGGGCGGGGCGCTCGAAGGGCTGCCCCTGGCCATTAAAGATCTGTTCTGCACCAAAGGCGTGCGCACGACGGCGGGCAGCAAAATGCTCTCCACCTTCGTGCCGCCATACGAATCCACCGTCACCCGGAACCTGTGGAATGCGGGCGCGGTGATGCTGGGCAAAACCAATCTCGATGAATTCGCCATGGGCTCGTCCAACGAGACCAGCTTCTTCAAGCCGGTGGTCAACCCGTGGCGGGCAACCAATTCCAACCAGAACCTTGTCCCCGGCGGATCGTCGGGCGGTTCGGCCTCGGCGGTTGCGGGCAATCTGTGCCTTGCCGCCACCGGCACCGATACCGGCGGCTCCATTCGCCAGCCCGCCGCCGTCACCGGCACGGTCGGCATCAAGCCAACCTATGGGCGCTGCTCGCGCTGGGGCATTGTTGCCTTCGCCTCCTCGCTCGATCAGGCCGGCCCGATGACCCGTAACGTGCGGGACGCGGCGATCCTGCTGCGCCAGATGGCAAGCGTGGACCCGAACGATTCCACCAGCGTCGATCGCCCGGTGCCCGATTATGAAGCGACCCTCGAACAGGGCGTGAAGGGTCTGCGCATCGGCATCCCAAAGGAATACCGCATTGACGGTGCCCCGCCGGAGATCGATGCGCTGTGGGCGCGCGGCGCGGAATGGCTGAAGGCGCAAGGCGCGGAGATTGTGGAGGTCTCGCTCCCCCACACCAAATATGCGCTGCCCGCTTATTATATCGTCGCGCCTGCCGAAGCCTCCTCCAACCTCGCCCGGTATGATGGCGTGCGCTTCGGCCATCGTGCCGAGGGTGTGCGGGATATTACCGAGCTGTATGAAAAGAGCAGGGCGGAAGGGTTCGGCCCCGAAGTGCGCCGCCGCATCCTGATCGGCACTTATGTTCTGTCGGCGGGCTATTACGACGCTTATTATGCCCGTGCCCAGAAGCTGCGCACCCTGATCGCGCGTGACTTCGAGCAGGCGTTTGAAAAATGCGACGTGCTGCTCACCCCGGCAACACCCGGCCCGGCTTTCGCGCTGGGTGCCAAGTCTGACGATCCGGTGGCGATGTATCTGAACGACGTCTTCACCGTGACGGTGAACCTTGCCGGCCTTCCCGCGATGTCGGTGCCCTCCGGCCTGACGGCGGAAGGTCTGCCGCTCGGCCTTCAGGTGATCGGCAAGGCATTTGACGAAGCAACGGTGCTGCGCGCCGGGCGTTCGATAGAGGTTGCCGCCGCCTTCGGCGCGAAACCCGCAAAATGGTGGACAGCATGACCCGCGTTCTGGCGAAGACCGGCAGCCCCTATCACGAGATCATCGGCTTCTCCCGCGCCGTCCGCACGGGGCCGGTGGTCGCCGTCAGCGGCACCGCGCCGATCAATGCGGATGGCAGCCTCGCCCCGGATGTGGGCGGCCAGGTGCGCCGCGCTTTCGAGATCATTGCCGAGGCGCTCGAAATGGTGGGCGCGCGGCTCGAGCATGTCACCCGCACCCGCATCTTCATGAAAGATGTCAGCCGCTGGGAAGACGCCGCCAAAGTGCATGGCGAAATCTTCGCCAAAATCCAGCCCGCCACCAGCTTTGTGGAAGTTTCGCGCTTTATAGATGAAGGCTGGCTGGTGGAAATCGAGGCCGATGCCTATATCCATGATGGAGGCGAAGATGGCCGCGCCTGAAACTGCCGTAAAATCCAAATTGATCGAAGGCTCCACCGGGCCGTGGGAAATTGTGATCGGGCTGGAAGTCCATGCCCAGGTCCTTTCCCAGTCCAAGCTGTTCTCCGGCGCTTCAACCGAATTCGGCGCCGAGCCCAACTCCCAGGTCTCGTTCATCGATGCGGGGATGCCGGGTATGTTGCCGGTCATCAACGCCAAATGCGTCGAGCAGGCGGTGCGCACCGGGCTGGGGCTGAAAGCGCAGATCAATCTGTCCTCGGTGTTCGACCGGAAGAACTATTTCTATCCCGATCTGCCGACCGGCTATCAGATTTCGCAGTTCAAGAACCCCATCGTCGGCGAGGGCGTGGTCACGCTCGACCTGAAGGACGGGCAGACCATGCAGGTCGGCATCGAGCGGCTGCATCTGGAACAGGATGCGGGCAAGAGCCTGCACGACCAGTCCGCCGACAATTCGTTCGTCGATCTCAACCGCGCCGGTGTCGCGCTGATGGAGATTGTCACCAAACCGGACATGCGCTCCTCGGAAGAGGCGGCCGCCTTCCTCAAAAAGCTGCGGGCCATCGTGCGCTACCTCGGCACCTGCGACGGCAATATGGACGAAGGCTCAATGCGCGCCGACGTTAACGTCTCGGTGAGAAAGCCGGGCGCGCCGCTGGGAACACGCTGTGAAATCAAGAACGTAAACTCCATGCGCTTCATCGCGCAGGCGGTGGAATATGAAGCGCGCCGCCAGGTCGACGTGCTGGAGACGGGCGGCACCATCAAACAGGAAACGCGCCTGTTCGACAGCCGCCAGGGCGAGACGCGGCCCATGCGCTCCAAGGAAGAAGCCCATGATTACAGGTATTTCCCCGATCCTGACCTGATGCCGCTAAGCTTTGAACAGGCATGGGTGGATGAGATCGCCGCCTCGTTGCCGGAACTTCCCGACGACAAGAAGGCGCGCTTCATCTCCACCTTCGGCCTCTCACATTATGATGCGGGGGTGATCGTCGCCGAGCGCGAGCTTGCCGATTACTTCGAGGCGCTGGCGCAGGACGTGGATGCCAAGGCGGCGGCGAACTGGCTGAACAACGAAATCCTCGGACGGCTCAACAAGGATGGCCGCAGCATCACCGACTGTCCGGTGTCCGCCGCCGCTAACAACGCGATCTTAAAGATGATTTCCGATGGAACGATCTCCGGCAAGATCGCGAAGGACGTGCTCGACATCGTGTGGAGCGAAGGCGGCGATCCCGTTCAGGTGGTCGAGGCGCGCGGGCTCGTGCAGGTGACCGACACATCGGCGATCGAAAAAGCGGTCGACGATGTCATCGCGGCGAACCCGGACAAGGTCGAAGAGGTGAAAGCCAAACCCAAACTCGCGGGCTGGTTCACCGGTCAGGTGATGAAGCTGACGGGCGGAAAAGCAAACCCGCAAGCCGTCAACGCCGTGCTCAAGGCACGACTCGGATTGCCCGATGAAGGGTGATTCGTACAATTTGCAAGTTGTTGACAGGCAGGGGGCTGTTTGTGCAGCCAAAACGTCCGCGTGCGGACGAACGCATGAAACATCGATAGAATAAGGGTTTTATGACAATTATGACTCCGAGCGTTTTCCCGGCGTATCCCCCCGTATTGCAATTGCCCCCGCAACTTACTCATATTGTTGGTGTTTTGGGGGACGCGAGTCGCGACACCCGGACAACCAAAGGAGTCGTTTCACATGCCAGTGACTGCAAAGAAGAAGACCAAAGCGAAGCGCGTCGTCCGCAAGGCCGCCGCGAAGGGTGGCGCGCGCAAGACCAAGAAGCGCAAAGTCGCCGCCAAAAAGCCTGCGAAGAAAGCGGCGAAGAAAACCGTGAAGAGAGCCGCGAAGAAGACCGTGAAAAGAGCTGCCAAGAAAGCGGTAAAGAAAGTCGCCCGGAAACCGGCGAAGAAAGCCGCCAAGAAAAAGGCCGGCCGCAAGAAAGCCAAAAAGTAAGGCTCTTAGGTGGGTTGTGGCGTCAGCCACGCTTGCCAAGCAGCCACTGTATGGCAAAGGCAAACGCCGCGGTGAGCCCGTTAAATTGGGCAGCCGCGGCCAAGCCGTCAAAGAAAACAGACAAGAAGCCGAGCAAGGCACCGGCCAAATCGCCCGCCAAATCTCCGGCTAAGCCCAAGAATAAAAACGAAAAAATAAAAAAACCTGCGCCTGCGACCTCTGCCTCCCGGCCCGCGGCGAAAGCAAACCTCAAAGCCCTCAAAACCGCGAGCCCGCCCTCTGCCAAGAGCCGCGCCACACGTAGCGCGCTGCCTAAAATCCCCCAGCCGATCGAGCTGTATTACTGGCCAACCCCCAATGGCTGGAAAATTTCGATCATGCTGGAAGAGCTGGGCCTGCCCTATGTGCTCAAGCCGGTGAACATCAACCGGGGCGACCAGTTCGAGGCCGCCTTCCTCGCCATCTCCCCCAACAACCGGATGCCAGCGATCATCGACCCGGATGGGCCGGATGGCGCGCCCCTCCCGATTTTTGAGTCCGGCGCAATCCTGCAATATCTCGGCCGCAAGACCGGCAAGTTCTATCCGCAAGACGAACGCGCCAGGGTGGCGGTGGACGAATGGCTGTTCTGGCAGGTCGCGGGCCTTGGCCCCATGACAGGGCAGGCCGGCCACTTCCGCCACTACGCGCCCGATAACGTCTATGGCAAGGAGCGCTATACCAACGAGGTGCACCGCCTTCTGGGCGTGATGGACCGGCGCCTTGCCACCCGGCAATACCTTGCCGATGCGTATTCCATCGCCGACATGGCCTGTATCGGTTGGGCCATCGCCGCCTCCCGCATCGAAAACATGATCGCGGACTTTCCCAACGTCGCCGCCTGGATCGAACGCATGCGCGCCCGCCCCGCCGTCGCCAAAGGGCTCGAGGTCGGCAAAGAGCTGCGTGAGCAACAGGCCAGCGATCCCAAGGCCGCAGAACTGGCGCGCAAGGTTTTGTTCGGCCAGAGATAAGCCCGCCTCGCCGCCATATCGCACAAACAAAAACAGCGCCCCCGCGGGCGCTGTTTTTTGTTTATGCGAGGATCAACCGATCAACGGGCTTAACAACGGGTAAATATCTGCAATATTGTCATTAACTCGCCTTTAGGATTTGCGGGGCAAGCATGTGCCCGTACGGGACAGTCGCCCGTACGCCATGTTCGAAGGGGAAGACGCGATGGCGTGTATCGATATGGATGCGCTGACGCAGTATGAAGTCGAAGCCAAATGCGGTCAGGCAATCGCCCTCTATCATCTGGGGCTGGCCTATTCGACGGGGCAGGGCGTGGGGGTCGATTACGTCGCCGCCCATAAATGGTTCAACCTCGCAGCCATGCGCGGTGTCGACGATGCCAAGAGATGGCGCGCCACCATGGCAAGCGAATTGAGCACCGCCCAGATCGCCGAAGCCCAGCGTCAGGCGCGCGAGTGGCTCTCCCGCCCGTAAGCGGTCAGGACGCTTTGCGCTTTTTCTTTTTGACCGCGGGCTTCTTCTTGGGCACCGGCACGCTGGCGGCCTTCTGCGGCTCCGGCGGCAACACCCGCACCGGCGGCGGCACATAGTTCAGCACCGGCGCCTGTGGCGGGTTGGGGCGATACAGATCGGCCAGCAGCCGCGCCGGTTGATCGGCCCCGGCAAGGCGGTTGCGATAGACCTGAATGTTCTCCAGCACCCGCTGCACATAATTGCGCGTCTCGCCATACGAGATGGATTCAATCCAGTCGACAGGATCAACCCCCGGCTGGCGCGGATCGCCGAACTGCGCCACCCAGCGCCGCACATTGCCCGGCCCCGCATTGTAAGCGGCAATGGCCAGAATGTAGGAGCCGCCCCAATTGTCGACCTGCGCCTGCAACTCGCCCATGCCAAGCTGCATGTTGTAGGCCGTGTCGTAGAGCAGCTTGCTCTGGTCGTAGGCCACGCCCGCGCGGCGCGCCACTTTCTGCGCGGTGGCGGGCATCATCTGCATAATGCCAAGCGCGCCCGCGCTGCTCACCGCATTGGGATCGAACTCGGTCTCCTGGCGGATCAGCGCCAGCACCAGCGGCGTTTCCGGCGCGGCACCGGGGCCGGAATAGGGCGGCACCGCGATCACGGGGAAAGAATAGTTGAGCAGCAACACCCCGCCATAGCCCGCCTGCTTGGCCGTGCGCACCGCCACTTCCGGGTAACCCAGCTCCACCATCAACTGCGAAAGCTGGCTCACGCGCCGCGCATCGGGGTTGTCCCCCACGGCCGCATTGGCGAACCGGCGCAGCAGCCGCTCCTCGCCCAAATCCGCCAGCACGCGGATGGCGCGGATCATCTCGCTCTCCTCGATCTTGCGCAAAGTGGAGACGGGCGGCGAGGCATCGTTCAGCCGCAACACCGGGGCCGCGTCGATCTGGCTGATCGCGAGCTGGCCGTAATACGTATCGCCGAACGCCGCGCCCTGCCGGTAGTAGTTTGCCGCCAGCGCCTTGTCTCCGCTCGCCTGCGCCGCGCGGCCCTCCCAGAAATAGGCGCGCGCTTTGGAGATGGGGCGCGAAACCCCGGCTTCCAGTTTCTGGAAATGGCCCAGCGCGATCTGCGGATCATTCAGAAAATGCAGCGCGATCCAGCCCGCCAAGAATTCCGCATCGGCAAAGGCCGCGCCATCCGTCAATCCGGTGTCGGAGACCAGCCGATAAGCGGTGCGATATTTACCTTCGCCCACCGCCTGGCGCGCGGTGATGTGCAGCTCCGGCCACATCTTGGTCGGCCACAGCTTGTTTTCCAGCCCTGCGATTTTCAGCAACAGGCCGGCAGCGGTTTCGGTGTTGCCCTTGGCGCGCTGCACGCGCGCCAGATCGAACAACACGCCGGGGTCTTGCGCCAGCCGCGCGGGCAGGGCGCCAGCAAGGCGGATGCCGATTGTCGGGCTGCTACGCAACGCCAGCCGCACCTGGCCCACACGCTGCGCATCGTCGCTTACGCGCGGTAGCTGCCGCTTGGCGCCCGCATTGTCTTCCCGCCAGATGAGATTATCGAGCCGCTGCGCTTCCAGCGCGGGCGTCAGCAGATCGCCATGGGTGCGGATGACATAGGCTTCATGGTCGCTCTGCAAACTGTTCTCGGCCCAGGCACTGCGAATGAGCGCCGAGCCCGCCGCCACTTGCCCCGTCACGATCAACGCATGGCCAAGGCGGATCTTGCCGATCCCGGTTTGGGGTGTGCGCCCGGCATACCACTGCACCACCGCGTCGGGCGCCATATCCGCCTGCATCGCCAGTTCGGCGCGCGAGAGCAGCGTGCCGCGCGATGGCCAATCCGGATTGTTCTTCAGAAAGGCATCGATCTCGACAAAGCTAGCGCCGCTGTCCTGATCCAGCAGATAGCGCCACTGGATGATCCGCCGCGCGGTCGCATCGCGCCCCTGAATGGCAAGCGCCTGCGCCCCCGGCCAGTCGCGTTTGGCGGCGGCATCGAAGGCGCGGCGATACAGCGCCCGGTCCGCCTCGCTCAGCACATGGGTTGGGCTGGTCCGTTCAGGCCGCACCTGCGCCGAAACGGGAAGGGCAAAAAGAACAAGCGCACACGCGCCAAACACAGATTTCAAAAGACGAGAGGACAAGAACACACCGAATCAACCATTTGGGGGACAAAGCCGACGATAGCCGCCGTTTCCCCCCTATGCCATTACAAGGCGGCAACAGAAGGGCAAATTCGGCCACGACGGCGATCTTTCCTTTGCCGCGAACCGGCACTATCACGGGTGCTTCCGAAAGGCGGAACAAACCGCTATCTAGGGCGAAACAAAGGTGCCGCATGGCTGATATTCGCGAACGTATCCGGGGCTCAATGCCCGCCCTCATCACCCCTATGTCGGGTGGCGTGCTGGATGAGGCTGCGTTGCGAAAATTTGTGAGCTGGCAGATCGCCGAGGGCAGTCACGGCCTGGTGCCCATGGGCACGACCGGCGAATCCGCCACCCTGAACCACGATGAACATATGCGCGTGATCGAACTCTGCGTCGCTGAAGCCGCGGGCCGCGTGCCGGTGATCGCGGGCGCAGGTTCCAACTCCACGGCAGAAGCGATTTCGCTGACCCGCCGCGCCAAAGAGGTTGGGGCCGACGCGGTTCTCTCCGTCGCGCCCTATTACAACAAGCCGACACAGGAAGGGCTCTACCGCCACTTCGCAGCGGTTGCCGAAGCGGTGGATATTCCGATCCTGCTCTACAACATCCCCGGCCGCAGCATTGTGGAGATTTCGGTCGAAACCATCGCTCGGCTGTCGAAAATCGCCAACATCATCGGCGTGAAGGATGCGACCAACAATCTCGCCCGCCCCAGCCGCGAACGGCTGGCCTGCGGCAAGGAATGGCGGCTGATTTCGGGCGAAGACATTACGGCGCTGGGCTACATGGCCCATGGCGGCCATGGCTGCATCTCCGTCACCGCCAATGTTGCGCCGCGCCTCTGCGCCGAGTTCCAGAACGCCTGCATGGCGGGCGACTTTGCAAAAGCGCGCGAACTTCAGGATCGCCTGACCCCGCTGCACGATGCGATGTTCTGTGAATCGAGCCCCGCACCTGCCAAATATGGCGCCTCAGTGCTCGGCAAATGTTCCGACGAAGTACGTCTTCCCATCGTGTCCGCGAGCGAGCCTGCCCGCGCGCGCATCCGCGAAGCGATGGCGCATGCCGGTATCGCCTGATGGCGAAAAAAGCCGATCCTGAACGCAAAGTCGTCGCCGACAATCGCAAGGCGCGCTACGCCTATGCGATCGAAGACACGATCGAGGCGGGGCTGATGCTCATGGGCTCGGAAGTGAAATCCCTGCGCACCGGCAAAGCGACCATCTCGGAATCCTACGCCTTTGCGAAGGACGGCGAGATATTTCTCGTCAATTCCTACATCCCCGAATATCTCATGGCCAACCGCTTCAACCATGAGCCCAAGCGGATGCGCAAACTCCTGGTGCGCAAAACCGAAGCGCGCAAACTCTCTGTCGCCATTCAGCGTGAAGGCATGACGCTGATCCCGTTGCGGGTCTATTTCAACCCCAAAGGCATCGCCAAAATCGAACTCGGCATCGCCAAAGGCAAGAAGCTGCACGACAAACGCGAAACCGAAAAACAACGCGATTGGCAACGCGACAAAGCAAGACTGATGCGCAACAAAGGCTAAACCCACGTTGGAAACGTGGTGTACTTCTCACCG
>DATJDE010000331.1:0-3786 GCA_035497595.1 Rhizomicrobium sp.
ACAGGCGTCACCTCCTCCGCGGGGCTCGGCGCGGTGATCGCGCTCTATTTCGGGCTGGCGGCGCTTAGCGCGGCGGCCCTTCCGCTCTGTGCGGTGGTGGGGGCGCTGATCTCGGCCTCCATTCTTTATTTTCTGTCGCGCGCCGGTGCGGGCGTCATGGCGCTGGTTCTGGCGGGCGTGGCGATTGCAAGCCTGGCCACTGCGCTCACCGCGCTCGCGCTGTCGCTCGCACCCAATCCTTATGCGATGAGCGAGATGGTGCTGTGGATGATGGGCTCGCTGAAAGATCGCACCCTGTCCGATCTGGCCTTCGCGCTGCCGCTGACAGTGGTGGGGCTGGTGCTTCTGGTCAGTGCCGCGCGCGGGCTCGATGCGCTGACGCTGGGGGAGGAAACCGCGCAGAGCCTTGGCATCGATGTCGGCAGCGTGCGTCGCCGGGTGGTGTTTGGCGTTGCGTTGGCGACGGGGGCGGCCACCGCAGCGGCAGGTGCTGTGAGTTTTGTCGGGCTTGTGGTGCCGCATCTGTTGCGCCCGTTTTATGGCTATGAACCGGCACGGCTCATTTTTCCCTCCGCGCTCGGCGGCGCGGCGTTGATTGCGCTGGCCGATCTGGTGGTGCGCTTTGCCGATCCGTCCGAACAATTGCGGCTCGGCGTGTTCACAGCGCTGCTCGGTGCGCCGTTCTTCCTCTGGCTGATTCTCAGAATGCGGAGAGAGGCATGAGCGCGCTGAGTTTTCGCAAAGTCTCTGTCGCTTATGGCGCGCGCCCCGTGCTGCAACAGGCCAGCGCTGAATTTGCCAAAGGCGCGGTGACCGCCATTGTCGGCCCCAACGGCGCAGGCAAAACCACGCTGTTCCGCGCAGCTTTGGGGCTGCTTCCGGTACGCGGCGAAATTCGTATTCTCGGCAATGAGCGCAAATACTGGTCGCGCGAAGGGTTGTCGCGCTCCATCGCCTATCTGCCGCAAGGGGCCGATGCGCATTGGCCGATTTCCGCAAAACGTCTGGTGGCGCTGGGAAGGCTGCCGCACCGCAAACTGTTCGCACCCCAAACAGAGATCGATGACGCTGCCATCCTCAACGCGCTCGACCGTTGTGAGGCGACAGAATTTATCGACCGTCCAATCGATCAGCTGTCTGCGGGCGAACGCTCGCGGGTGCTGCTGGCAAGGGCGCTGGCCACCGGCGCGCCCATTCTGATGGCCGATGAACCCGCCGCCCATCTCGACCCCGCCCATCAGATCGGGCTGATGCGCCTTCTGCGGCAGGAAGCTGCCCGCGGCACCGCCGTTCTGGTGACCTTGCATGATCTGGCGCTTGCCTCGCGCTATTGCGACGCGGTGGTGGTGATTGAAAAGGGCCGCATCGCCGCCCAGGGCTCGCCCGAACAGGCGCTGGACGATGCAACCCTCGCCCGTGTCTTCGGCATCAAGGCTTTAAGGGTGCGCGAAGCCGAAGGTTCCGCCGTGCTCGCCTGGACCGCCCTTTGACACTATGCTCTGGCGGTCCTGCCCTCGAAAGCGCTCCCTATGGCCAAGACCACATACCGCGAAACGCTGGTGGCGCTGCAAATCGAACTGGTCAAACTGCAACGCAAGCTGATCGCCGAGAACGCGCGTGTGCTGCTGATCATGGAAGGGCGTGACGGGGCCGGCAAAGACGGCGCCATCAAACGGCTGACCGAACATATGAGCCCGCGCGACACCCGCGTTTTCGCGCCCGGCAAACCCAGCGACCGCGAACAGAGCGAATGGTATTTCCAGCGCTTCATCCCCGAGCTTCCCTCAGGCGGCGAGTTCGTGGTCTTCAACCGCTCCTGGTACAACCGCGCCGGTGTCGAGCAGGTGATGGGTTTTGCGACCGACGATCAGGTCGAAGCCTTTTTGGCCTCTGTCGTGCCCTTCGAGGAACTTCTGGTGCGCGACGGCATCCATGTGCGCAAATTCTATCTCGACATCACCAAGGCCGAGCAGGCGACACGGCTCGAAGCCCGCCGCAAGAGCCCGCTGAAAAACTGGAAAATCTCTCCCATCGACGAAGCGGCGCAAAAGAAATGGCACGCTTACAGCCGCGCGCGCGACACCATGCTGAACCGCACCAGCCACGCCCTGGCCCCCTGGACCATTGTGCGCACCGACGAAAAGAAGGTCGCCCGGCTGGAACTGATCCGCTCGCTCCTCGCCAGCTTCGACTATAAAGGGCAGGACAAAAAACTCGTCCGCCCCGAAAAGACCGTGGCCTTCGCCTGGTCCCAATCCGCCCACGATGCGGACGATCTGTCGGCCTAAGACCCGCCTGCACGAATATTTTTCAAAAAAGCACGCCGCGCGCCCACACCGCGGCACGCTTGCTCCGTCTTATAGCCGAGTTGACACTTCAACCCGTGGGGCAGGGGACGCTTTCAGGGGATGGGCGAAACATTCGAATTCAATCGTGCGGGCAAACCGGACACATCGGGCGCGGCCATGACGTCGGCTGATGTGAAGCGCTGGTTTGTGCGCGAGGTTCTGCCGCTGGAGGCCGTATTGATGCACTTTCTGCACCAGAATTGGCGCAACCGGGCCGAGATCGAAGATCTCCGCCAGGATGTCTATGCCAAGGTGCTGGAAGCGGCGCGCAGCCAAATCCCCGAAAAGCCCAAAGCCTTCCTCATCGCCACCGCCCGCAACCTGATCGTGGACCGCGTGCGCCACAATCAGGTCGTGCCGATCGATGCGGTGAACGATCTCGATGAACTGGGCGTCGCCTTCGACATGCCCGGCCCCGACCGCAGCGTGATCGCGCGCGATGTGCTGCGCCGCCTGCAAGTGGCAATCGATCTGCTCCCCCCGCGCTGCCGCGAGGCAGTGCTGCTGCGCCGGGTCGATGGCCTCTCCCGCAAGGAAATCGCCGAACGCATGGGCGTGAGCGAAAACACCGTCTCCGACCACATCACCGCCGGCATGCGCGCACTGGCCGACATCTATCTCGGCGAATCCGCCGAATTGCGCAGGGGCACATGAGCGAACCCGCAAACGCCACCACAGCCGAGGCGATCAACGCCGCCGCCGCCCGCTTCCTCGAACAGCGCGATCTGGGCCGATGGACTGAGGTCGATCAAAACACCCTCGACACCTGGCTCGCGCAAAGCCCCGCCCATTGCGCCGCATTCTGGCGGCTCGAAGCGGTGTGGGCCGATGCAGACCGTCTTTCGGTCACGCGCTCTTTCACCCCGCGCACCACCGCCGCCCCGCGCCGCAACGTCTGGCCGATCCTGCGCCGTTCCATCGCCGCCGCAGCCGTGATCGCCGCCCTCACCGCCACCTGGCTGCTCCAGCCCGAAGGCGACCGCTATTCAACCCCCACAGGCGGGCGCGAAGTGATCACCCTGTTCGATGGCTCGCAGGTCGAGCTCAACACCAACACGGTGGTGCGCATCGCGGCGGGAAAACGCATGGCCTGGGTTGAACATGGCGAGGCGTTCTTCAATATCAAGCACGATGCGGCCCATCCCTTCATCGTTTCGGTGGGCGATCACCGTATCGTCGATCTGGGCACAAAATTCAGCGTGCGCGATGAACCGGGCCGCCTGCAGGTCTCGCTGGTCGAAGGCAGCGCACGGGTCGAGCAGCAAGGCCCGACAGCCAACGGAAAAACCGCTGTGCTCACCCCGGGCGATGTCGCCATCGCCACCGCAAACACCATCACGGTGAGCCGGAAAACCGAAAAGCATCTGGCAAGCGAACTGGGCTGGCGCCGCGGCGTGGTGATCTTCGATTACACGACGCTGGCCGACGCCGTGGCCGA
>DATJDE010000332.1:0-2524 GCA_035497595.1 Rhizomicrobium sp.
TGCCTCGAGAACCCCGTCGGCCCCCCATCAAACGGCAGATCGCTGTCGGCAGGATCATCGGAGCGATCCGCCGAGCCGTCAAGAGAGTGGTGCTGGCGGTTTATTCGGCGGGCGGCACGATCACATCCGATACGGGGACCACACGATAGAGCGTGAGCGAGACTTTTTTGCCGCGCGAATAGTTCAGCCCCGTCAGCGTATCGAGCCGCACAGCCTGCACCCCCAACGCGGCCAGCCGATGGTGGAAGCGTGCGCTCTGGCGCTGCTCGATCAGCGCAAGCCCACCGCTATCGGCAATCGTGCTGGCCGCCACCGCGCCATCCACAGCAAGCCGTGTGGTAGCGCCCAGCCGGAAGACAAGGCTCGGCTCCTCATAGCCCGCCAGAACCACGGGCGGGTCGCCGGGCAAGGCATCCTTCGCCACCAGCGTCGCCGCACGCTCCGAAACCCAGAGCTGTTGCAACTGGGGCGCGGCGCCCAGCGTCAGCGCGCCATACAGCACAATCGCGCCGCCAAGGGCCGAGGCGATGGCGCCGCCCCAATCACCCTTGAGCACCCGCACAATGGCAAAGCCGCCGATCACCACGCCGCCAAGCGACGCCGCCACCAGCCACAACGGCACATGCCCGGCATAGAGCATCACCACCACAATCGGGGCAGCGGCGAGCGCGAGAAGGCCGAGCCCATATTGCGCCACAGCCGCCCCCAGAAGCAGCCGCGCATGTTTGAGCCGGGCAGGGCTCGCAAGCCACAACGCCATCAACACGGCAAGCGCGGGGTAAGCGGGCAGCACATAATGCGGCAGCTTGGTCGGCACGATCTCCGCCACGATCCACACCACAAGCGTCCAGACGATCAGAAAGCGCACCACGGGCTGTGTGCGCTGCTGCACGGCGAAGGCGATGGCAGGGATGAGGAACAGGGTTGCGGGCCACAGCGCAAGGCTGACCAGCGCCAGATAATAGCCCGGCGGCGCGCCATGACTTTCCTGCCCGCCCGCCAGCTTGCCCGCGAAATCGGTGCCGAGCGATTGGGTGAAGAACGCACCATGGCTTTGAATCCAGATCGCGATCACCCAGGGCAGCACGA
This sequence comes from Rhizomicrobium sp., assembly GCA_035497595.1. Classification (GTDB taxonomy): domain Bacteria; phylum Pseudomonadota; class Alphaproteobacteria; order Micropepsales; family Micropepsaceae; genus Rhizomicrobium. The sequence continues at coordinate 1,090 of DATJDE010000332.1, forward strand.
TCAGCAGCACCAGCCCGAGGCCCAGCAACGGGCGGGTGGCGCGCAGCCAGCGCGCATCGCGATCGGTGAGCGACAGGACAAGGGCTGTCGCCAGACAGACGCAAGGTGTGACCGGCCCCTTGATGAGAATGCCGATGCCGATGGCAGCCCAGCCCGCCAGCGCCAGCCCGAGAGAGAGCGACGCGCCGCCGGGTATGCGGGCGGCGAGATAGGCGCGCAGCAGCACCCCTTGCGCCCCCACCACGGTTGCCAGCAGCACCGCATCGGTGGTGGCGATGATGGATTCGGCGCTGAGCAGAAGCGTGCCCGCCAGAAGGCTTGCCGCAGCAAAGGCGGCACCAGGCGGGGCCACGGAGCGGGCTATCCAAAAAGTGAGCCAGGCAGCGGCCAGCCCGCCCAGAAAGGAGGCCAGCCGGTAGGTCCAGATATGGCTGACATCGCCGCCCCCCGCGACCGCGGTGGTGGCCGATTGCAGCCAGTAGATGCCGACCGGCTTTTTGTAGCGGGGAACAAAGCCGAATCGGATATCGATGTAGTTGCCGCTTTCCAGCATCTGGCGGGAGGCCTGGGCGAAACGGCTTTCATCGCGGTCGAGCGGCGGCAGGCTGAACAGGCCGGGCAGCCATAACAGGGCGCAAATGAGCGCCAGCGCGGCAAAAGGGCGGCGCAGAAGCAATGCGGCCCCTTGCGCGATGAGGCCTGTTTTGACGCTTTCGGTGATGATGCAACCCTCCGCTGGCCGGACCTGTTGATGCGGCCCCCGGCCCTGTATAAGGCCCGGCGCGACACCTATGGATAGCGCCAAGTCCCACACCCGGCCAAGGCCCCCACCCAATCAAGGCCATTCCGGGATGGCCCCCACCAGCAAGAGTTTCACGAGCAAGAGTTTTATATGTCGGTTTCGCTTTCCATTGTTGTGCCGGTCAAGGATGAGGCCGGAAATGTGGTCCCGCTGGCCCGCGAAATCGCGGCCGCGGTGGCCGGGGAAGCGGCCGAGATCATTTTCGTGGATGATGGCTCAGCCGATGCGACACCTGCCGAGCTTACCGCCCTGAAGGCCGAGCTGCCGCAGTTGCGGGTGCTGCGCCATGGCCGCAATGCCGGGCAGAGCCGCGCCATCCGCACCGGCGTTCTGGCGGCGAGGGGGTCGCTGATCGGGACACTGGACGGCGATGGGCAAAACGATCCGGCCGACCTTGCCGCGCTGCTGGCGGTGCTGCGTGCCGATGGGCAGCTGGGCATGGTTTCGGGCGTGCGCGCCAAACGCAAAGACACATTTTCACGCAAACTCGCCTCGCGCCTGGCCAATGGTTTGCGCCGCCGCGCGCTGAACGATACGGCGGTGGATTCGGGCAGCGGGATAAAGGTGTTTCGGCGCGAGGCGTTTCTGGCCCTGCCCTATTTCGACCATCAGCACCGCTTCATGACCACCTTG
>DATJDE010000333.1:0-7494 GCA_035497595.1 Rhizomicrobium sp.
GTGCTGAACATACTCTCACCGAAAAACGCAGCCCCCAGCTTCACCCCATAAAGCCCGCCCACCAGCACGTCATCCTGCCAACATTCAATCGAATGGGCATGACCGGATTCATGCAGCGCGGTGTAGAGCCGGAAAATCTCATCATTGATCCAGCTATCGGGCCGGTCTGGCGCTGGCGCCGCACAGCTGCGCATCACAGCGGCAAACGCGGTGTCGGCGGTGACCCTGTAGTGATCGGCTTTGACGGTGCGCGCCAGCCTGCGCGGCAGATGAAAGCCGTTCAGCGGGAGGATTCCCCGCGCCTCAGGCGAGAGCCAGAACAGTTCGGCGCGGTCACGCCGCTCCGCCATGGGAAACATCCCCTCGGCATAGGCGCGCAAGAGCAAGGCAGGGGTCAGTGGCGTCTGTCCGTGCATGGGCCGAACCATTCCATTCCCGGCCCAGACGCGCAAAACGTGACGAGAGGGCCGCCCGCCGTTAGGATCGCGCCATAGTCCGGGGGCATTGATGACTGATATTTCCAGTATGCGCTTTTCTCACATCGCCGTGAACGGCATTCGCCTGCACGTTGCCGAGGCGGGACCGCCAAACGGCCCGCTGGTCATCCTGCTGCATGGCTTTCCGGAATTCTGGTATGGCTGGCGCGCACAGATCGGCCCGCTGGCCGAGGCGGGCTATCACGTCGTGGTGCCCGATCAGCGTGGCTATAATCTCAGCGACAAACCAAAGGGCATCGCCGCCTACGATCTCGATCACCTCGCCGCCGATGTGGTGGCGCTGGCGGGGCATTATGGCCACGAAACTTTCGCGCTTGTGGGCCATGACTGGGGCGCCATCGTCGCCTGGTGGACCGCGCAGACCTATCCGCAATGCGTCGAACGTGTGCTGACCGCCGGGGCCAGCCACCCTGCTGTCTGGGCCGATGCCTTCCGCAACAATCCGCGCCAGCGCCGCAAAAGCTATTACGTGCGCCTGTTCCAGATTCCCTGGCTGCCCGAAGCGGCGATGCGCTCGCGCAATTTCAAACTCCTGGCCGATGCGATCAGCGACACCGCCGTTCCCGGCACGGTCAGTGAGGCGGATCTGGCGCGCTATCGCGAGGCATGGGGCCAGCCTGGCGCGCTCACCGCCACGGTCAACTGGTATCGCGCGGTGCGGCAGCGCACGCTGCTGCCGCCCACATCCTATCGCATCCGCGTGCCCGCCATGATGATCTGGGGCATGCGCGATCGTTATGGCGAACCCGAACTTGCTGCTGCCAGCATAGCCATGTGCGATCAGGGCGAACTTGTGCGCTTCGATAACGCCACCCATTGGGTCCAGCACGATGAGCCCGAACGCTTCACCGCGCTGCTGCTCGAATTCCTCAAGCGGCCAGTGGTTTAAGCCTCTTTGCGCTTGCCCGCGCGCAGCGCATCGATGCTCCACGGCCCTGCGCCTGCGCTTGCGATGAACAGAAAGACAAAGCAGAACAGCATCGCCGCGTCCCCTTCGTTCTGCACCGGGAAAAGCGAACGGCCCATCCGCACATGAATCAGAAAATAGGCCACTGCCATCTCGCCTGAGCAGATGAAGGCCGCCAGCCGCGTGGCAAACCCTATGGTGACCAGAAAGCCGCCTATCAGCTCAATCAAACCGGCCGCCAGAATCATCGGCGCCAACGGCTTGTCGAAATCGGCGACATGCGGGATGTGCAATAATTTGGCGGTGCCATGCTCCAGAAACTGCAAGCCTGCCATGATGCGCAAAACACTGAGTAGCTGCGGAGAAAACCGTTCAAGTCCGAATGTCATGCCGTTCCCCAATGCGAAGCCTGTGCGAGCCTAACACCGTCGCGCGCAAAAAGGTTCCCCGCGCCGCAAATTCCTGCGGCTAGGGCGGCAGAGGCTGCGCGGCGCCATTCCTTACTGACAATGATGAAAATGTCGCACGACTCCCCCCACCATGCCGGGTAGAGTGTGCATTGCACACCGATTTGCTTTGGGGGAATCATGCGGGCGCGCGCCACTGGAATCATAGTCACGGGTGCCGTGGCTGGCATCATGGCGGTGAGCATGGGCGCCGCACTGGCACAAGACGCGCCGGTTGCGCCTCTCGCTGTCCCGGCATCTGCACCTGTCCTCGCCCCGTTCGAAATCACACGCGATCACATCGATTACGAAATCTCGTCCGATGGCACCTATCGCAAGCGCACCGAAGAGCGGGTGCGCATCCTCAGCGAACAGGGCCTTCAACTGCTGCGCCAGTCCGGCGTCTCCTACATGACCGGCTTTCAAGATGCCGACATCAAGGAAGCCTATACGCTGAAACGCGATGGCACCCGGCTCGACGTGCCGTCCGATGGGTTCTTCGTCACCTCCGGCCCGGCCACCAAAGGCTTTGCCGATTTCCGTGAAAAGATGGCGGTCTTCCGCAATGTCGAAGTGGGCGATGAAATCGCCATCGTCAAAACCTTCCGCCAGAAAGAACCGTGGTTCAAAGGTCAGTTCTATACCGATGTGGTGTTCGGTTCGCTGGTGCCCACTCACAACGTCGTCATCACCGTCAAAGCCGATACGTCCGATCTTCCGCTCTTTGTGGATACCAACGGCCTGACGCAGGGCGAAACCAAAACCGACGGCTCCGAACAGATCTGGTCCTGGACCTTCAACAACGATACGCCGGTGATGCCAGAACCCGGCGCCGTTGCCGAACGCGATACCGCAGCCCGGCTCACCATCAGCTCTTTCCCGAATTTTGCAGCGCTCGCCGCTGCCTATGAAGACGGCGCGCACGACAAAGCCCTGTCCAACGATGAAATCCGCAGCGTTGCCGACCAACTCACCGAAGGGGTGACGGACCGGCGCGAACAGGCCCGCATCCTCTATGACTGGGTGTCGACCAACATCAAATATCTTGCCATCGTGCTCGGCAAAGGCGGCCTGGTTCCGCATTATGCAAGCGACATTCTGCACAGCCGCTATGGCGACTGCAAAGACCACGTGGTTCTGCTCGAAGCACTGCTCGCAGCCAAGGGCATTGCCAGCACCGCGGCCCTGATCAACACCGATCCCAGCTACAAGCTCGCGACTGTCGCTGCCCCCGACCTGTTCGATCACGTGATCACCTATGTGCCGGAATTCGACCTCTATATGGATTCCACGGCGCGCTACGCGCCCTTCGGCGTGCTGCCAGATTCCGATGCCGGAAAGCCGGTGCTGCACACCGGAACCGGCGTGCTCGGCCATACCCCCGCGCTCTCTGCCGCGTCCGAAATCGTGGTCAGCAAAACCAGCATCCAGATTCAGGATGACGGCAATGCCAAGGGCGCCACGCTGGTCAGCGCCGCCGGATCGTCCGGTATCGCATTACGCGCGCTGATGAGCTCGCTGCTCCCCGGCATGGACGCAAACTACATCCGCGAAACCGTGCCCGGCGCCTCCGATGGCACGCTCGAAAAAGGCGATCCCAATACGCTGTCCGATCCTTATGTGATGGCGACACGGTACAGCCTGAGCAACGCCACGCCGCTTCCCGGCCCCGGTGCTGTGTCCTTCTCCATCGGCCATCATCCGTTCTCGCTGCCGCTGGCGATTTCCGCGGCCCTGCCGGTGCGCAAAAGCGATTATGTCTGCGGCTCGCTCAATCTCACCGATGAAACGACGATCACGTTCCCCGCGTCCCACATCATCACCTCGATCCCGAAGTCCAAATCGCTCGCCGCCGAAGATATGGTGCTGACCGCCACCTATGAGCGCGACGGCGAAAACGGCGTGAAAGCCACCCGCACCCTCGTCATTGATCACAAACAGGCCACCTGCAGCGCGGACTATTACAACCGCGTCCGCCCGCAACTCATTGCCATGAACGCGATGCTGAACGCGCAAGTGCTTTACGATGTGAGGCCCGTGACCTCGCCACCCGCCGCCAAGAAAAAGCCGGTGCAGAAAAAGCCTGTCGCAAAACCGCTGCTGCAAGCGCACAACGACGACAAGCCCATCCCGCACAAGTCCAAATCGGTAGCGCGTTAGAGCGTTTTCCACCGGAGACGATTCAAGACGCTGGAGCGCGCCGTCGATCTCAAGTCTTGTTGTGCCGTTCCAGAAAATGCTCCAGCCAGTGGATGTTGTAGTCACCGTTCAGAATATCCGGCTCGCGCACCAGGGTTTGAAAGAGCGGAATGGTGGTTTCAATTCCGCCGACCACCAACTCGTCCAGCGAACGGCGTAGCCGCATCAGGCAATCATTGCGATTGCGCCCATGCACGATCAGCTTGCCCGCAAGACTGTCGTAATAGGGCGGAATCTTGTAGCCGTCATACAGCGCGCTATCGAACCGCACGCCGAGCCCACCCGGTGCATGAAACTGCGTGACCGTGCCGGGGGAGGGCGCAAAGGTGAACGCATTCTCCGCATTGATCCGGCATTCAATGGCATGGCCGGATAAAACGATATCGCTCTGTTCGATCTCCAGCGGCGCGCCCGTCGCAATGCGCAATTGCTCGCGCACAATGTCGATGCCGGTAATCGCTTCAGTGATGGGATGCTCCACCTGAAGCCGCGTGTTCATTTCAATGAAATAGAACTTCCCGTCTTCAAACAGAAACTCGATCGTGCCCGCACCCAGATAACCGAGTTTGGTCAGCGCTGAGGTGACGATCTCGCCAATCTCCTCACGCTGCGCCGGGTTGAGCGCAGGGGAGGGCGCCTCTTCCCAAACTTTCTGGTGGCGGCGCTGCAACGAACAATCGCGCTCACCCAGATGCACCACCTTGCCGTAGGAATCCGCCAGCACCTGCACTTCAATGTGGCGGGGCTTCTGCAGATATTTTTCCATATAGACGGCATCATTGCCGAATGCCGATTTGGCTTCGGCGCGCGCGGTGCTCAGCGCCGCCGAAAGCTCGGCCTCCGATTGCGCGATCTTCATCCCGCGTCCGCCGCCGCCCGCCGCTGCTTTGATCAGCACGGGGTAACCCATCTCCGCCGCAACGCGCGCCGCAGTGACATCATCGGTCACCGCACCGTCCGAACCCGGCACGGTGGGAATCCCCAAACTTTTCACCGCCTGCTTGGCGGCAATCTTGTCGCCCATCAGGCGAATATGTTCCGGCTCCGGCCCGATAAAGGTGAGGCCGTGTTCCTTCACAATTTCTGCAAAATGCGCATTTTCCGACAGAAAGCCATAACCGGGATGAATGGCCTCCGCCCCGGTGATTTCGCAAGCCGCAATAATCGCCGGCATATTGAGATAGGATTGCGCCGCCGCTGGCGGTCCCACGCACACGCTTTCGTCGGCCAGCCGCACATGCATCGCATCGGCGTCGGCGGTCGAATGAATCGCAACAGTTGCGATCCCCATTTCCTTGCAGGCGCGATTGATGCGCAATGCGATTTCGCCGCGATTGGCGATGAGAACCTTGTCGAACATCAGCCGATGATCAGCAGCGTTTGGCCATATTCGACCGGTTGGGCGTCAGAGACGCAAACTTCCTTGATCGTGCCGGAGCGTGGGCTAAGGATCGGGTTCATTGTCTTCATCGCTTCCACGATGAACAACGTCGCCCCTTCCTTCACCGTATCGCCCACCTTCACAAAAGGCGGCTTTCCCGGTTCCGGCGAAAGATACACAGTGCCCACCATCGGCGATGGCACGCCGCCCACCGGTGGTCCCTTCGGCGTCGTATCCGCAAGCGGGGCCGCCACCGGGGCAGGGGCCGCACCGGCAAAGCCGGTCATCATGGCCGCCTGGCGCGACACGCGCAGCCGCACGCCATTTTGCTCAATCTCAATTTCGGTCAATCCGGTCTCGGTCAACAACCCCGCCAATTCGCGGATCGCATCTGCCGTACCTGCCTCATCGGCTTTCTTGGGACTCATACGCGCCTTGATTTCCTTCATGTTCATTCAGACTTACCTTTGACGATTTCAGATAGCGCATCGACCGCGAGCACATAGCCCAGCGCGCCCAGCCCGCAAATCACCCCATTGGCAACGCGGCTGACATAAGAGTGGTGGCGAAACGGCTCACGTGCCGCCGGATTGGACAGGTGCACCTCGATCAGCGGCTTGTCGAGCGCTTTGAGCGCATCATAGAGCGCGACGGAGGTATGGGTGAATGCGGCCGCATTCAAGATGACGCCACAGCCCTTTTTGCGCGCCTCCTGAACCCAGTCGATCAGCTCGCCTTCATGGTTGGTTTGGCGAAAAACCACCGCAAAGCCATGGCTTTTTGCCCGCGCCTCAACCTGCTCGCCAATCTGGCTGAGGGTCGTGCGTCCATAAATTTCTGGTTCGCGCTCCCCCAAAAGGTTGAGGGTAGGCCCGTTGAGGACATATATGGGTAATGAAGCCTGTTGTTTGGATTGGGCTTTTTCGACCACAGGAACCCCGGCGCTTCGTGATTCGGGCTTTATACTGGGGTCAACGCTGAAGAGAAACCACCGCCCATGACCTTTGACATTACTTTGAACGGCGAAACCCACCACATCGACACCAGTGTCAGTGTGCGCGACCTGCTCACAAAACTGGGGCTGGACCCCGCCAAGATCGCCGTAGAGCGCAATCTGGAGATCGTCCCCCGCTCTCTTTATGGAGAGGTGATGGTGGTCGCAGGCGACAGGCTGGAAATCGTGCATTTCATCGGCGGCGGCAACGCGCGAGAGGACAAGCCCCTGATCGTTGCGGGGAAAACCTTCACGTCCCGCCTGATCATCGGCACCGGCAAATACAAAACCTACGCAGAAAATGCCCGCGCGCTCGAAGCCAGCGGCGCCGAAATGGTCACCGTCGCGGTGCGCCGCGTGAACCTGACAGATCCAAACCAGCCCCGGCTGATCGATTTCATCGACCCCAAAAAATACACCTACCTGCCCAACACCGCAGGCTGCTTCACCGGCGAAGATGCCGTGCGCACCCTGCGCCTGGCGCGTGAAGCTGGCGGCTGGACGCTGGTGAAGCTCGAAGTGCTGGGCGACAGGAAAACCCTCTACCCCAACATGATCGAAACCCTGCGCTCCACCGAACTGCTGGTGAAGGAAGGTTTCCAGGTGATGGTCTATTGCAGCGACGATCCGCTGATGGCCAAACGGCTGGAAGAACTGGGCGCCGCCGCCATCATGCCGCTCGCCGCCCCCATCGGCTCCGGCCTCGGCGTACAAAATCCCGTCGGCATCCGCATGATCATCGAAGAGGCCAAAGTCCCCGTCATCGTCGATGCCGGTGTCGGCACTGCATCTGACGCCGCCATCGCCATGGAGCTTGGCTGCGACGGCGTGCTGATGAACACCGCCATCGCCGAAGCGCAAGACCCCATCACCATGGCCGCCGCGATGAAACACGCCGTGCAAGCAGGCCGCCTGGCCTATCTCGCAGGCCGCATGCCCAAAAAGCGCTACGCCGATCCCTCAAGCCCACTTGCAGGCTTGATTTAACACGAGCCCACACTTGTCATGGCCCGCCAAGTGCGGGCCACCCAGGTGATGTTGTAGGAAAATCAGCAGACTAAAACGCGGGA
>DATJDE010000334.1:0-6018 GCA_035497595.1 Rhizomicrobium sp.
GTTGGGCGGCTGGTGTCTTCTGCTCTGGCGGCGGTCGCCGCGAAGGTCAGCAGCGCCAAGGCGGACGCCGTGGTGAGCAGTTTCATGCGGAAGTCGGCGCGCGGCCGTGACGTGATGAGTTCGCTCATTTTTGGTTTCCCCCCGTGAGAATGTTTTTCGCCGGTGCTGCGTCACCTGGGTGGCCCGCATTTGCGGGCCATGACAGGTTTGGATAATGCAAAGTGACACCCATATTGCTCACCAGTTCTTTGTGACGCGGAACCCGAACAGGCGCGGATCGGTTAGAAACACGTTCGTGGTCAGGCCGCTGTCATCGCTGTTCAGGAAGGTGCCGGTGATGGCTGTGGTGTCGAAGACATTCTTCATGTAGCCGATGACCTGCCAGCCGCTCTGATTGGTGAGGATCAGCGAGAGGTTGACGTTTTTGTATCCACGCAAGCGGTCATATGGATCACTGTTGAAGACGCGGGCCCAGGATTCGGACTGCCAGTAGAAATCTCCGTGCAGCGTGGCCGCCCAGTCTTGCGTGATGGGCATGGAATATTCCGCGCCGAAGGAGGTCGTGAACTGTGGCGCGTTGGGCAACCTGTTCCCGCTCAAGTCTTTGTCGAACCCAGCCCCATTATTGGGCGCGGTTAGAGGATTGAAGCCGTCATATGCGCCCAACGGAATAGGATCGTTGTGGCGGCTTTTTGCCCCCGCAAGATTTGTTGTGAAGGGTTTTCCTGTGACCGGATCGTTATGCGAATTATATGCCTCGCCGCAGGAATCCGTGATGCCATAAGAATTGAAGCCATAAGTCGGATCAAGCAGATAAGCAATGACATAGACGGGCAAAATACAGTTTGATGCCTGAGTGACGAATGGCTTGACGACAACCCAATCAGGATTACCCCCCGTGCGATCTATCAAGTCGATCGCCTTGGAGCCTTTGTTCAGTCGCGCATCCTGATAGCCGCCTGAGAGATTGAATCTCAACCCCGGCAATGGCTCCCAGGAAGCTTCAAGTTCCGCGCCCTTGACCGTAGCGTCGAAATTGAGATTGATCGAGGTGCGATCCACAATCTGTGATATTTGGTAGCCTTTGTAGTCATAATAGAAGGTGCTGACATTAAAGGTTATTGTGTCGTCCAGCAGCTTGTTTTTGCTTCCAAGCTCATACGCATTGATGAATTCCGGATCGAAGGTCAACGGGTGAACTGCGTTGGGAAGATCGCTCGTATTTCCACCGAATTGCAGGAATGTGGCGCCAGGCGGGTTTGCGCCGCCGGCCTTATAGCCATGGGCGAATGAGCCATAGATCAGGGTCTGATCCGTGAAGGTGAGTTTGGGAGACCAGTTAGCAGCGAAACGGCCGGTCCATTCCCGCCATTCCTGATTCACAAAACCGGTGACCGGATAGCCATAGCCATCCGTCAGCAATTGGCTGGGAATGTTCACGAAGTGCTTCTGATCCACGGTCCAGCGTAAGCCACCAGTGAGTTTCAGATCGTCTGTGACGCTGTAATAGGTCTCGCCAAAGCCCGCATAGGAATTGAGCACATAGGGATTTTGGCTCAGGAAATAATTGTGGCCCTGATTGTCGAGCTTATTGATGGGATTGACGTCGATCCAACCGAGGCAAGGCCCGGCGGCATCGCCGGGATTATTGACGTCGGGGTAGAGCAGGCGCCTCGTACATTGCTTTTGCGCGGCGGGATTTCCTGGCGCCCAGTAGGAAAGGCCAGGCGGAGGATTTGCAAACTGAAACAGTTTGTTCGCCGAATACATGGTCAGCGTGTTGAAGAAAACGTAGTAATTCTCATGCGTCTCGTAATGCATATAATTGCCGCCGATGCTGAAATTGAGCGGGCCGGAGAAATGAGAGGTCAGGCGGAATTCCTGATTCAACTGCCAGGAGTGCTGTGAAACCAGATCCTGCGCCACCATGCGGTTGCTGCAGCCCAATTGCGGATCGCAGAAATAGGCGGTTGCTTTCGCTTGCGCCGGATTGGCGCAGGTGTTGCTGCCGATGCTGACGACGCCCTGCCCACAGTAATAATTGCCATCCGGATGAACGAAACCGTCGTATACGGGAGCCGATATAACGCCAAAGATACCTTCTCTTGTGTTGAAACGATTGTAATCCTGCGTCGCCCAGAGAAAATCGGTGTTGTATCCCGTCTGCGAAATGAGGTTGAGCGACGGGCTCAATGCGTAATCAGCATTGAGCATGAAGACATCGCCTTTGGCCTTGTAGGTTGGGTCCAAAGTCGATTCGATCACCCGCAAATCGCGCGGCTGCGTTTTGCTGGTATAGGCGTCTTGTGGAGGGTTTAATTGCGTCATCGGATTTCCGATGGCCTGGCCGAAACCTGCGCCGATCAAACCGCCATAATAGGGCAGAGATAGTGAATTTGGCGTTTGGAAGGCTTCATCACTATAGGGAGATACCGGCAGGCAACCTTGCGCGAGAAATTCTTGCCCCAATTTTCCATCTGACCCCGCAGCGGTGGAAATACCTCCGATGGTTTCGGGGCCGTCGTCACGTTTGCAGAGTTGTTTGCTGGAGCGCAGGCGATCATCGTTTTCCTGGAAGTGTTCCCACACCAGGTAAGCGTTGAATTTCTCGCTTGGCTTGAAGCCGATAGTGGCGCGGCCGGACCACAGATTGCGGCCATCGGTGGGGGAATTGGTGAGGGCGTTGAAGGAATAGCCATCGCGCTTGGTCCATTCGCCTGCCAAACGTAGCCCAAGCCGGTCATCGACGATGGGCAGATTGAGCATCGCTTCAAAGCGGCGATTTTTATAATTTCCGATATCGGTGGAAGCCATTGCTTCAAACTGATCGCTCGGTTTGGCGCTTGTGATGTTCACCACGCCTGCGGTTGCGTTGCGGCCATAGAGAGTGCCTTGGGGGCCGCGCAGCACTTCTACTTGCGCGACGTCGAAAAATTCCTGCTCGAAGAAATGATTGCGGATGAAAGGCATGTCGTTGAAGGCAACGGCCACGGCTGGATCGGTGGTGACGGATATGGCTTGCGTGCCGATGCCGCGTAGTTGGATGCTGTAGCCGCTGAAATTGGTTTTTGTGAAGGTCATGTTCGGGACTTGCTTGATCAAGTCCGGGCCACCGGTGGTTTGGCTGGCTGTCAGTTGTTCCTGGCTCAGTGCGGTGATGGCGATAGGGATGGATTGCACATCGGCGCCGCCGAGTTTGGAGGAGGTAACGGTGACGGTTTCTACGCTGCGCGGCGCAGGTACAGCCTGAGCAAGCAGCATGGATGGGATAGAAACTTCGCTGCTTTGTTGCGCGCCGCGCAATATGTTTATTGTGCCGGATTGATCCCGGCTCGGAACGAAGCCTGTTCCTTTCAGCAGACGCGAGAGAGCGGCATCTGGTGAAAGGTCTCCCGCCACGCCCTTTGTCTTTGTATGGCGAAGCTGATCGGTCGCCGCAATCACTGGCACGCCGGACTGGGCGGTATATGCATCCAGCGCCACATCGAGCGGGCCTGACGGAATGTTGAAGCTCGCGCCGTAAGCCGCCGTTGCGATGGCGGATGCGGCTGCTGTTCCGGCGAGAATAGTTCTTAGGCGATTGGTCTTTGGCATATGCCCCCCTGTTTTCACTGTCCGTTACGTCAATGCGTGATGATGATCTCGCCCGGCCGTTCCTCGATGCGCAGATTGAACAGCCTCTGGGCCGCGCGTGTGAGCGCGTGCGGATCGTTGGCCGGCAACGCTCCGTTGATGTTCAATTCAGCGATCTTCGGATCGGTGATGACGATTTTTTTGAGATTGTAGCGGTTGTATTCCGCCGCCGCCTGAACAAGCGGCGCGTGCCGGAAGACCAGCAGGCCACTACGCCAGCTCAGCTCATCTGCTAGTTCCTGGCTCGGCCGTTCGGTGACGGAAAGTGACTTTGCGGTCGCCACCAACACATCGCCCGGATTAAGGGTGGCTTGCTGTGAGCCGCGGCTGTTCTTGCTATCGAATTGCGCTTTGCCCTCAAGCAGGGAAACGCGAAGCATCTGATCCTCACGGCGAACCAGGAATTTTGTTCCGAGGTCCGTGATCCGATGGGTGCCAGCGAAGACCACGAAGGGATGGGCCTCGTTGTGCACGATCTGGAAATAGGCTTCGCCCCTCTCCAACCAGACGGTACGCTGGGTACCTTTTCCTCCGACACGCAAAGCTGTGTTGGTATTCAGCTCGATTTTCGAGCCGTCGCGCAGGGTAAGTGTTTCACGGCCGCCGACACCGGTGACATAGAGCTCACCAGGAGGCGGCGCCTCCCGTGGCATAGCCAGATAGACGCCGCCAAGAACAAGCGCTGCCGCTGCGCCTGCAGATACAAACTTTAAGACCGGCGCAAGCCATTTGTGTTTCGGCAATGGTGTGCGCAACGCGCCCAGCCTGTCGGCCCGTTGCCAGGCGGCATTTACCCGCAGAAACGCGATTTTGTTTGCGGGGGATTCTGCGAGCCAATTGTCCAGCTCCACCTGATCTTCGGCTGCCCAGTCTTCGTGATCGCGCCGTCTCACGAGCCACGACGCAGCGCGATTGCGAACGTCAGCGGCTGGGCCGGGCTGGCTTGTTTGCTGTTCGGAGGTCATGGTTTCCTCCGCAGATCGGCGGGCTCGGCATAGAGAATATTTGCGAGTGTAGCCGCGCCTTCGACGAGGTGGGCATCGACGGTCTTCACCGAAATGCCCATGCGAGCGGCAATCTCGCGCATGGAAAGCCCTTCGATCTTTCGCAACGTCACCGCTTCGCGGCAGCGTTTGGGAAGCCGCTCCAGTGCTGCTTTCAGGCGGTTGAGTTCGTCCCGCGCGATGACCGTGCGCTCCGGCCCCGGCTCCTCGCTGGCGATTTCTAGGGTATCGAGATCAAGCGCCGTTTCGATGGGGATGATCCGGGCATGACGGATGCGATCGACAACAATATTGCGCGCGACGGCAAAGACGAAAGGCTTCACGGATTTGGGGCGCTCGCGCTGGGCCGCTTCATAAACCTTGATGAAGGCATCTTGGCAGATGTCCTCCAATTCGGCCTTGTCGCGGCAATTGCGCTCCAAGAACTGCATCAAGGCGGCCTCCAGGGGCAGCACCTCGCGCGCAAACCATGCGTCAAACTCAGGCGTGGTCATAGCCGCGCCCGGCCTTGGCAAGGGTTCGCCCTCACGATTGCTGTCCATTATCTTGACCATCCCCCGTGAGCATCCTGCTTTTGAGGGTTAGAACCACTGTCCCTAATCCTTAGACGGTTCCCGCCCCGCCGACTCCCTAGTCGAAAATCAAAAAATTGTGTCTTCATCGGTTGCCTCCCCTCCAGGTCGTTCGGGCGCGCGCAGTCGAGGACTTTACCCGCTGGGCGACAACGCATGATGGTGTGTGGTTTACGACCAGGCCGAAAGGGGTCGTTCGCCCAGTTTGAGTGCTCTTCCGCTAGAATCCGGCGCTTGCACGAACCTCTGCCAGCGTGTAGCGCGCGAGAGCTTCTTCAAGAGTATGCGTCGCAGCATCCAGCGCTAACCGGACCGCCGCATCGGCTGCGTGCTCTACCGTGCAGTCGGACGCGCCGGCAGCCAGATCAATGTTGGAGACCGATGTCGGCTGGAATGCGTTATGTACATCGAGAAGCGTGATCTCATCGAGAGAGCGGATGAGGCGCCAGCCTCCGCGCGGCCCTATCCCCGTTTCGACCAAGCCGGCCTTGCGCAGCCCCCCATCATTCGGCGCGACCACAGGATTGGTGTCCAGCATCTGGGCGATCACATCCGACGAGGTCAGGCCATCGCGCCCCGAACCGCTCCATCGGTTTCGTGCAAGCCCTTGCCCCAAAGAAAGAAGGGCGGCAGATCGCTCTGCCGCCCTTTGGGCTTTGAAGATGACAGCGATCAGAGACCGAGGCTGACTGTGGCGAAGGGGCCGTGGAAGCTGCGGTTGCGGGTGTCGCGCGTGTCTATCCCGCCATCCATGGCACCGAAGAAGAAGTCTGCGCGATAGCCGATACTGAGCTTGGCATTGGTGTAGC
>DATJDE010000335.1:0-4874 GCA_035497595.1 Rhizomicrobium sp.
TGATGTCCTTATGCTTGGCACGGAAGCGCGCAATCTCGGCGCGGTCGGTGGTGATGAGGGTGGGCGGCATCAGTGCCTTGAACTCGGTGGCGAAGATTTTTTCCGGTGCGTTGCGGACATGGGCCGGATCGTTGACCACCAGCGTTTTTGGGTGGATGCGTTCGAGGAAATGGGTCGCCGTGATGTAGGCCATGTCGAAGGGCGGATCCTGACGCATCAGAACAACGTCGATCTTCGACAGATCGATCATCGCCGCATCCCCAAGCGTGAAATGATCGCCTTTGATGTTGCGCACCGATAGCGGCCGCACATTGGCAATGACCTCACCATCGCTGAAAGACAGATCGCGCGGGCCGTAATAAAACAGCCGCGCACCGCGCGCCTGCGCCTCCAGCGCGAGGGCAAAGGTGGAATCTCCTGTAATGTCGATCCGCTCGATGGGATCCATCTGGATGGCGACGTTCAAGGTCATGCAAAGGTCCTAGTTCAGTTTGCGTTTGAGAGCGTGCAGCGCCAGCGCCGTTTCATTGCGCAAGGCATCGCCCGGTTTTGTTAGCACAAGGGCGGCCTCATAGGCGCCCTTTGCGGCGCCAAGGGAACCCGCCTGTTCCTGAAGCCGCGCAAGATCAAGCCAGAGATCGGTGCGTGTAGGCCCAAGGCGCACCATGCGTTGCGCCAGATCGAGCACCCGCTTTAAATCTCCGGCCTGCGCGGCACGTTGCCTGATGTTGTTCTGTAGCCTCAGCAATATTTCAGTATCGCTGACGCTATCGGTGGTTTGCGGGCCATGGGCGGGCAGGGCTCCCATGCGCGGCGGGGCCGCGCCCATTTCGTGTGCCAGCATCATCCCGCCACTGAAAGGATCGATCAGAGCCTCGCTGTTGCGAAAAGTCAGGCGCATCAAAAAATGGCCTGGTGATTTCAACCCTTCCGCTGTGCAACCTGCGGCGCGAGCGGCGTGGATATAAAGTATGCCGAGCGTCACTGGCAGACCGCGCCGCCGGTCGATCACGCTCAACAAATCGGCGTTCTGCGGATCATCATAGGTCAGGTGATCCCCTTCATAGCCATACCGATCGGTCATCAGGCGGGCCAGCGCGCGCGCCACATCTTCTGCGGTGTGGGCGGCGCGGGAATCGTCTTTCGCAAAATGGGCCATTTGTTCCAGATGCGCCCGATAGGGCGCGGGCGACACGCGCGGATGATCGAGCAGCGACAGCGCCAGTGCCGCTTCGGCAATATTGTGCGGACCGTCGCCCGCTTCACCCAGGGCTTTGAGATAGTTGGCAGGATCCTTCAGGGCGTCAGGCATGGCAACAGTCTAGCGCCCTTCGTCACGCCACGCATCGCGCAAATGCCGCGGCAGACGATTGGGCGCGATTGTGATGATGTCGTAGCGCAACGCGCGGATCTTCAAGCCGGGCCGCGCCGCCAGCCAAAGATGGGCGGCCCGCGCAATACGATTGCGCTGGCGCGCGCTCACCGACTCCAGCGCGGCGAGCGTGTGCTGGCGCGCCTTCACTTCGATAAAACACAGAATTCCGCCCGGGCTGCGCGCGATGAGATCGATTTCTCCAACCGGCGTGCGCACACGTCGCCCAAGAATGCGATAGAATTTCAGCACCAGCACTAAAGCTGCCAGGCTTTCGCTGGTGCGCCCCCGTTTCTCGGCGGCCTTGCCGCGCAGCAGCCGCGCCTCACCCATGGACGGACTTTCGTGCCAGCGCCCGTTCATAGATCGGCTTGCGCGGCAGGCTTAACGCCTCGGCCAACAGATCGGCGGCCGCGCGCACCGGCATAAAGGCCAGCGCCTGATCGAGCAACGGATCGAGCTTTGCGACATCGACGGTGGTTTCTCTTGCCCCTTCGACAACCAGGGTAATCTCACCCCGGGGGGCACCCGCCTCTTTGTAATGGGCGGCGAGTTCCCGCAACGTCCCGCGCCGTGCTTCTTCAAACAGCTTGGTCAATTCACGGGCAACGACGGCGCTGCGATCCCCCAACGCCTCGGCCATATCCGCAAGGGACTCTGCCAGGCGCGGCCCGCTTTCAAAAAAAATCAATGTTGCCGCCTCTGCTTTCAACCCCTCAAGTGCGCGGAGCCTCTCGCCGCTGCGGGCCGCGAGGAACCCGGCAAACAGAAAACGATCACTCGGCAGGCCCGACAGGACGAGAGCGGCCAGCGGCGCGGACGGGCCGGGAATGACATGCACCCTGATGTTTTCCGCCAAAGCGGCACGTACCAGCTTGAAGCCCGGATCGGAGACCAGCGGCGTTCCGGCGTCGCTGACAAGCGCGATCCGCGCGCCATCCTGTAGCCGGGCAAGCAAGCGCGGCCGTTCGCGTTCGCCGTTGTGATCATTATAGGGCGACAGGGGCTTTGCGATTCCATAGATGGACAAGAGCTTGGCGGTGACCCGCGTGTCTTCGGCGGCGATCCCGTCACAACCGTCCAGCACGTCCAGCGCGCGCAAGGTGATATCGCGGGCGTTGCCGATTGGTGTCGCCGTCACATAAAGGCCGGGCGAAAGGTCTAACGCGTCTGGCGATTTGGATTCCCAGGCCCTACTGTGCGCGGAGACCTTTTCGCCCCCCTTGCGTCCACCCCATGCGTTTTTTTCCGATGACGTCCCGCGTCCCATTCTGTTCCTTTTTCCGCCCGCAGGCCCACAAGCTCAGGCGGTCAGTTTGTGCCATTGCAGGCGTGGTTGCGATAGCCGCACTGGCCGGTTGCCAATCCGAAGGGCCGGGCCCCCGTGCGCCGCAAGCCACGCCGACCATCCATGAAGCGGTGGCGCCCCATCAACTGAGCGCCGACCAACCGCAATTCATGCGTCTGCGCAATACGCCCAAGGATCATCCGCCGGTGCGGATCGGGCTGATGCTGCCGTTCTCAAACGGGGCGCCCGCCACACGGGCTTTGGCCAATGCCATGCTCAATGCCGCCCAGATGGCGATTGCGGATACCTCGAACCAGGACCTGTTGCTGATGCCGGTGGATGAGGGCGCAACCCCCGCCGATGCCGCCAAGGCAGCGCACAAGCTTCTGGCGCAAGGGGCAGAAGTCATCGTCGGGCCGCTTTTCGCCGGGTCGGTGACAGCGGTGGCACCGATTGCGCGTGATCGCGGTGTGCCGGTTCTGGCCTTTTCAACAGATCGGGCGGTTGCCGGTAAAGGCGTCTATTTGCTGAGTTTCCAGCCGGAAAACGAGATTCGGCATATTGTGGCCTATGCGGCAGCCAAGGGGCGGCGCAGTTTTGCGGCCCTCATTCCCCAGAACGCCTATGGCGACCGGGTGGCACAATCCTTCTCGCAGATTGTGGCTGAGAATCACGGCAAAGCCGTTGGGGTTGAACGTTTCGGGGCCGGGGCGGCCAATGTTAACGAACAAACCGCGCGCCTGGCCAAAGCGGCGCCGGACGCATTGCTGATCGCCCAAGGCGGGCAAGGCCTGCGGAGCATCGCCTCGCTCGCCGCCAGCAACGGAATCGACAGCCGGAAGGTGAAATTTTTAGGCACCGGCCTTTGGTATGACCCGGCTCTGACGCAAGTAACAGCGCTGCAGGGTGGCTGGTTCGCCGCGCCCGCGCCGCATGCACAGGATAGCTTTTCCGCCAGATATCGCAGCATTTTCACCGGCCAGCCGCCGCAGCTTGCCACCCTTGCCTATGATGCCATTTCGCTGGTCGGGCTTCTGGCACCGGGAGAGCCGTATCACCGCTTTACCCGGGCCGCCCTGATTGACCCCAACGGTTTTGCCGGGGTGGACGGGATTTTCCGCTTCAAGGAAGATGGGACCGCCGATCGCGGCCTTGCCATCCTTGAGGTCGAGGCGAACGGCTTTCGCGTGATCGCGCCCCCGCCTGCGACCTTTCAGTCCATCGGGCAGTAGCGCCCGGCGGTTTTCATCCGGGCGCTCAACTGTTCGGCGTTCAGGCGCTTTCGGGCTGGGTGCTGGCGCGGGCCTGCTGGAGTTCCGCCTGCTTGGCCTGATAGAGGCTGGCGAAATCGATCGGCTCGATCATCAGGGGCGGCATGCCGCCATCGCGGATCGCATCGGCAACGATGCGGCGGGCGAAGGGGAACAACAGGGTCGGCCCCTCGATGAGCAAGGTGCGCTCAAACGCCTCTTCCGGAATATTGTGCAGCATAAACAGGCCGGAATAGACCAATTCGAGCAGGAAAATGGGGCGTTCTTCAGCTTTGGCCGAGACCCGAAGCTTCAGCTCGACTTCAAACTGCTCGTTTTCCAGGCGGCGTGCCTGAAGGTCGACACCGAAGTCGATCTGGGGGCGGCCCTGCACATCGCCCGGCGCGCCGGGGTTTTCGAACGAAAGATCCCGAACATACTGTCCGACGACCTGAAGCCGGGGCGCAGTTTCTTCGCCATTTCCTGCGCCGTTGGTGGCGCCATTGCCCTGATCGCTCATTGTGTTCCCGTTTTTCTGGATGGGGGACGCGCGCTACCATGGAACACGCTGATGTGACAAGGCGCAGACTGGAAAAAGCGGCTATTCACCCCATATTTGCAACATAGGATCGATCTGCTGGACCCATCCCATGGTTGGGGGGTAACCTGCACTTGGAAGGTTACTGATGCCCGATACCCAGCTTTTTGAAATTCTTCTGGCCGCTGTGGTGGCCGGAATTGTGCTTTTTCGGCTCTATACGGTGCTTGGGCGCCGCACGGGCGATGAAAACCCGCGCCAGGAACGCTATCGCGGCCGGACCCAGACCTCGCCGTCCGGCGACAATGTGGTAGCTATTTCGGGCCCCGGTGCGCTGCGGCCAGCAACCGGAAATGAGAAACCTGCCGACGCTGCGGAACGTGGCCTGCTCGACATCAAGATGGCGGACCGCAAGTTCGAGGCTGA
>DATJDE010000336.1:0-15230 GCA_035497595.1 Rhizomicrobium sp.
CTGACTTAGCGCCGTGATGGAGATAGGGATGGATTGCACATCAGCGCCGCCAAGCTTGGACGAGGTAACCGTCACCGTTTCAACCGCACGCGACACAGGTGCCGCCTGCGCGATCTGGAGCGGAACAATCTCCGCTGACGACGTATCGCCGCGAATGATTGCAATGGCGCCTGACGTTTGCTTTTGCGCGCGCAAGCCAGTGCCCGAAAGCAGGCGGGAAAGCGCATCGTCGGTCGAAAGCGCACCGGCGGCGCCGCGCGTGCGAATCCCGCGTATCGCCTTGGTTGCAACAATCAGGTCAACACCGGTGAGCGATGTATAGGCGTTCAACGCGCCTTCAAGATCACCCGCCGGAATATTGAACTCCGCCCCCGACGCGCCTGTTACAAGTGCTGTCGCGCATACCGCGCTCAACAATGCCGATTTCAGATAGACCGTCATTCATTCCCCCCTGCCTGCGAGCAACCGGCCCGCATGTTTGAAAATCATTGAGTCAGAACAATTTCGTCGCCACGTTTCTCGACGCGCAAGCCAAACACCGCCCGCGCAGTGCCCGCAAAAGATGCGGCATCGTCATTCTTGAAGGTGCCGTTGATCTGAAGCTGCGCCGTTTTTGCGTCACCAATCACCAACCGCTTGGTGCTGTAGCGATTGAACTCGGCGGCTGCCTCAGCCAGTGTCGTGCGCTGAAACACCAGCACACCGCGCTGCCAGCCCAGCGCCGCAACAAGCGCCACCGGCGATTTGCGTGTCACGTCCAGCGTGGTGGCGGTCGCAACCACCACATCACCGGGCGACAGAAAGGCCAGTTGCGGCTTTATCGCCGCCTCGCCAGATTCAAGACGCGCGCGCCCTTCCAGCAGCGTGACTTCCAGACTGTCTGCCCCGTCGCGCACAACAAATTTGGTGCCGAGATCGGTAATGCGGTGCGCCGATGTAATGACAACAAAGGGGCGTGCCGCATCGTGTTTGATGTTGAACAGCGCCTCGCCCTTGTCGAGCCAGACTTTGCGCTGCGTGCCATCATTGGCCATGCGCA
Organism: Rhizomicrobium sp.; assembly: GCA_035497595.1. Lineage (GTDB taxonomy): Bacteria > Pseudomonadota > Alphaproteobacteria > Micropepsales > Micropepsaceae > Rhizomicrobium. The sequence goes on from DATJDE010000336.1 coordinate 1,040, forward strand.
ACACCGTGCCGGTGTTCATCTCAATGGTCGAACCATCGCGCAATTGCAGCGTTTTTCGCCCACCAATCTCGGTCGCAAAGCGCGTCTCGCGCGCCTGCGGTGCCAAATAGTACGCAGCCGAGGCCACCACCGCCGCAACCATGGCCCCTGCCGCAAGCTTCGGTAGCAGCGGCCAAAGCTTGCGCCCGCGCGCCATCATTGTTTGGCGAAACCGCGGCCGCTTCAACGCCGCCAGCCGATCGGCAAATTCCCACGCGCTATCGAGCCGCCACACCGCCAGCCTGTGCGCCGGATCTTGCGCACACCAGGCTTCAAGCTCGGCCTGATCTGCCTCGTTCCAATCGCCGCGATCTTTGCGCTCCAGCCATTCGGCAGCGCATTCTTCAATCGTCGTCGCGGCTTGCGGGTCGCTCATGATTTCCTCCGCAAGTCGGCCGCGTCGCTGTAAAGCATATCGGCAAGCGCACGCATGCCTTCGGCAATGTGGCGGTTGACGGTGCGCTCGGTCACATCCATGCGCTGCGCAATTTCGCGGCGGGAAAGCCCATCCACTTTGCGCAGAATAATCGCTTGCCGACATTGCGGCGGCAGCCGGTCCAGCGCGGCCTGCAAGCGGACCAAAGCATCGCGCGCAATCAACGCCCGGTCAGCGCCGACATCGGAAGATGCCGCGCCCAACGCATCCAGATCCGCCATGGTTTCAATCGGCACCACCCGCTCGCGCCGCATCCGGTCGATCATCAGATTGCGCGCCGTGGTCAGAACAAACGGCTTGGCCGCATCGGGAATTTGTTTGCTGGCCGCCTCGAACACGCGCACATAAACATCCTGCCGCAAATCGGCGATTTCGGCCTTGTCGCGCCAGTTCTGGCGGAGAAACTGCATCAACGCGGCCTCCAGCGGCAGCACTTCGCGGATGAACCAGGTTTTCAGCTCGCGCATAGCCGCAGACGCTCCCTGCGAGCGCCGGATGGCATCGTCACGACCGTTATCCGGAGTCATCCCCATCCCCCCAGCCTCAAACAGCTCAAAGCTTTAGGACCACATCTAGAAAGACGAAGTCATCTGCAAAACGGGACAGGGAATTTAAGCGCAACTTTGTTTCGCGTGCGCAGGCGCCGCACAGCCCTAGGCTGCGGGGGGCAAAGCGTGGGGCCCACGCAAAGGCCCCACCGGGCCAGGAAGCGCCTTTTCGGCCTCATCTTCCAGCCGCGCTTCATTACGATGAAGATAAAAGACCGCAAACCCCACCAGCACCACCGCAATGGCGATCAGCGTAAGCCATAGGGGTCGCGTCAAATGGCTGGCAGCCTTGCCGAGAAAATAAGGCCCAAAGCCGAACAAAGAGGCCCAAGCGATACTGCTGGTCACCGCCGCGGTTAAAAACCGCCGCCACGACATCTGGTTCGCGCCCGCCAGAAAGGCGATCAACCCGCGCAGCACCGGCAGAAAGCGCACAAACACCACCATGGCGGTGCCGTAGCGCAGAAACAGATATTGGCCGAGCTTGATACGCCGCTCATTCAGCCCCACGCGCCTGCCGTGATGGACGAGAAACCAGAACCCCACCCCGCGGCCCAGCATGAACCCAATCACATCCCCCGCCACCGTTCCGGCAATGGTGGCGATGACCAACAGGTAAATGTTCAGCTTGAATGTCGTCCCGGCATAGATGGCAGAGGCCACCAGCGCCGTTTCGCCGGGCACCGGAATTCCAAAGCTCTCCACCAGGTTCAGTAAAAAGATCAGCCCATAGCCATAAGTGGAAATCCACAAGGCAATCTGCTCATGCGAAGAAAACATACATAAGGCCCGCGCTGGAGCGCGATCGGAAAAGTGCGAAGCGGTTTTTCCGAACAATCGCGCGACAAAACAAAGAGGTAAGTCAAAAGCCAGGCGTCATCGCGCTGCCCAGACGATCTCTGAGCGGCCTTATAGGGTATGGCGAACATATATAGAAGTGTGCCGCAGACCGGCCGCCCCCTTACTGGGGTTTGCGGAATTTAAGGATGAACTGGTCGGTGTGCCCCCGGATGACAGGATCGAACACCTTTGCGGTGTGGGGATCGGCGGGGTTACGCAAGACATCGTTCTCGCCATCCAGCACAAAGCCCGCCGCCTCCACTTCGGCCTTGACCGTGGTTTCATCGATCCGGTGCAGGGTATCGGTGTCGCGCAAGCCCGAGCCCGTTTCCGCCGCATGGTCCAGAACGATATACACGCCGCCCGGCTTCAGTGCGGCAAAGATCGCCCGGTTCACCGCCGCAATATCGGGCTTGCCCATGTTCGGGTCATGCAAGTCGTGATAATTTTGCGAGGTCCACACAATATCCAGCGACAACGGCACGGCAAACCGGACCAGCGGCTCGTGCACAATGCTGACATTCGGAAAATCGGCATTTGGCCCCGGCAGCGCCTTGCCGCGCTTGGCCATGGCGGCATCGCCTTCAGTGGGGAACACCGCATAGACATGGCCGTCACGTCCCGCCGCTTTAGAGAACAGCCGGGTGAAATAGCCGCCGCCGGGAATGAGATCGGCAATCTGGTCGCCCGCCTTCACCCCAGCAAAAGCGAGCATGTCGCCCGGCTTACGATCCGCATCGCGCGCTTTATCTTCAGCGGGGCGGGCGGGATTGCTGATGGCAGCAGCAATATTGGGCGCGACCTGCTCGGAATCCGCGCCAAGCGCCGCGCCGCAAAACGCAACTGAGCCCACAAGCATCAATGCCAGCTTCATCATCATCACTCTCCCATGGCGCCCGCGGGAAAGCTTAAGGCAGATGCCGCCCGATTTCACCCTCGAAGCGCACCTGAAAGCAGCAGGCTGTAAAATTTCTCGGTCAAAGTTCCCGGCCGATCCAGCTTCATCCGAACCAGCGCCGTCTCATCCGCGTGCCCCCAGCCCCGCGCCGCCAGCCGCAACAGAGCGGCAGGTGATTGCGCAGCCGTCTGCATCTGCGCAAGCGCCGGAAGCAGCCTTTGCTCTGTCTCGTCAAAATCGGTGCCAAAAGGAAAAGGCGGCAAATGCCCTTCCTCGCGCAAGGGCATCAATGCGCGCTCGATCCGCTCGCGGTGGTTTTCACGGTGCTGCGCGGGGATCTCATAGGTCTTGGCAATCTTGCCCGCATCCTTGGCCTGCCGCAGCAATTCAGGCTGAAACCGCGAATCCGCAATAGACAGCATGGCCGCCACAACTTGCGCATCGGTGCGCCCGCGCAAATCGGCAATGCCAAATTCGGTAATGGCAATATCGCGCAATTGGCGCGCAATGGTCTGGTGCCCATAAGAAAAGCGGATATTGGAAACAGCCTTCGCCCCCGCCCCCCGCGTAGCATTAAAGGCAAGAATTGCGCGCGCGTCCCCCAGCGCAAAAGCCTGCGCAAAGAAATCATACTGCCCGCCAACGCCGCTCACCACGCGCCCATCTTCCAGGCCGTCAGAAATCGCAGCCCCCAGCAGCGTCATCATCATCGTGGTGTTGATAAAGCGCGCGCCCACCCGCGCACCGCGCCTGGTCGCCTCATCACCATAAAGCTGATTGGTGAAGGAAATCGCCTTCATATGAATTTTTGCGCGCAAATCTTCCGGCAATTCGCGCAACGCCCGATAAAAATCCTTCGGCCCCAGAAAGAACCCGGCACTGAGCACCGCGCCATCCACCTCGCGCTTCAACACGCCCGCAGAGATCAGGTGTAAAAACGCGGCAACAAACATTTCGCTCAAGCCGTGCAACCCGATTTCAAACGGCGCCATATGCCCAGGCCCATCCGGGTCAAGCGCACGCACCGCACGGCTAAAGGCATCATTCTGCCTGTGCCGCAAAATCAGCGCCTGGGCGACGCTGTCTCCGGTCTTTCCAATCCCGATCTGCAACGTCCCGCCATCAGGCACCAGCCGCGCCGCATGTAGCCCAATGGCATATTCGCTGAGGCCCACCGGCTCATTGGGCGGCGCAAACAAGGAAAATTCCGTAGACGGACCATCCAGCAGAAAATCAAACGCCTCCGGCTCCAGTTCCGCATCCCCGGTCATAAAGGGCATCTGCGCGTTCACCTGCCCCACCACCAAAAATTCGGCGTTGCCCGCATCGCGCGCCGCAAACAGATCGAGCGTGATGTCGGTGTTGCCGGCAAGGCTGTAGCGCCCATCGCGCTTGGCCACCAGTTGCGCAATCACGTTCACACCGCGTTCCAGCAAAAAACGTGCGGCATGGCTATAGTTGGCGGCAATATAGCTTTGCTGCGCGTGGTCGACCTTGAGCCACTGCCCGGCCAGAAAGAAAAACTCGTTGACCTCCACATTGGGCGCAAGTGTGCCCGCCCTCAGCGCCCGCACATGCGCAAGCTCAGGCCAATCCCCGAACAGCCTGTCGATCACCGGCTCCAGAAAGCGCCGCTCCAGCAACGATCCATAGCGTGGCTTTTCAAGCGTCAACGCCGTGAAAATACTGAGCCGGATAGATGGATCGGCGACCGCTCGCGCATAGAGCGCATTGGCAATGTGCGGCGCCTTGCCAAGCCCCAGCGGCAGGCCAAGCACAATCGTTTTGCCCACGCGTGCAATAATCCGGTCTGCAATCTGCGCAGCATCATCACTGATCAATGGTTTGGTGGTCATGGCACGGAACGTAAAAAGCCCTCGATGGCCGCCACAGCCACACCTTCGTCCAGCGTCGGCGCGTGCCCAACACGCGCCACCTCGACAGAGACAAGATCGGGCTTGATCCGCCGCATCGTCTCCACCCCATCGGCAGACAACAGATCGCTCAACGCCCCGCGCAGCAGCAGCACCGGCTTTTGCGCCAGCGCCGCAAAATAGGGTGAAAGATCGGGCGGCGGCGCATCGGAAGGTTTGGCAAACGCATCACCAATCGCCGGATCATACGCAAACCCAACCCGGCCACCGGGCAGCGCCTTCGCCACACGCCGGGCAAAGGCCAGCCAGAACGCAGCATCGGCATCGGGAAAGGCGGCGCCCTGCGTCACGCGTACCTGCGCTGCAACATCCTCGAACGAGGCAAAATCGCCAGCCTTGCCGACATAGCCCCCAATGCGCGCCAACCCACGCGGATCGAGCACCGGCCCAATGTCGTTCAAAATCGCCGCCGCAATCCGCTGGGGTGCGCTGGCCGCCACCAGCATGGTGATGATGCCGCCCATCGAGGTGCCAAGAAACACCGCGCGCGCGACACCCAGAAAATCCAGAATGGTCAACACATCGCGTGCATAGATTGCGGGCTGATACCGCGCCGGTTGCGAATCATACTGCGAATGCCCGCGCCCGCGCATGTCCGGCACAATCACCCGGCGCCCCATCGCCGCAATGCGCGGTGCCACATCTTCAAAGTCGGCAGAATTTCGCGTCAGGCCATGCAGGCACACAACCGGCAGCCCCTTTTCCGGGGCGCGTGGCGCATAATCGCGCACATATAATGCCAAACCGTCCGCGCTCGAAATTGTGCGATCTTCCACTGTCACAGCCGCCTCTTATCCCTCACGCCCGGTCATTTCACGCCGAACCTACGTGCTTTTCCTGCATCCGCGCGCATCTGACATTTATGTTAATAACCAGGAACTGCGCAGGCCCCTAACCTCGCATTAACACGCCAGCTTTAACAGTATCGCCGATGTTCGTTGCACGGATGCTGCCTTCCATGGCCAAACACATGCCCCATGTGGGTGCTCTGCTCAATCCGAGCGAACTCAAAAACCCAACGATCAACTTCCTGCGCAACTACTGGGAGGAAAAGCGCAACGGCCGAATCATGCCGTCCCGCGCCGATATCCACCCCTCTGAATTGAAGGAGCATCTGGCCTGGGTAGTGATGGCCGATGTGCTGCCAGGCGCCGAAGATTTTCGCTACCGGCTGATCGGCACATTGGTCACCGAATATTTCCTCACCGAAGCCACCGGCAAAACGACCAGCGAATCTTTCTCGGTCCTTGGCGACGGTGTCACCCATGCGGTCCTGTCGGTGATGCGGACCTGCGCCAAAATGCGTGCCCCCATTCATGCCTTCGGCGAAGAGAATGCCTTCGGCGGCAATTTCGAAGCCTTTGACGCCATCTTCCTGCCCCTGTCCGACGACGGCGAAACGGCCAACGTGATCCTCCACGCCATGGTGTTCAACCGGCCCGACGTTCTGATGGCCCGCCAGATCGCCAAAGCCAATGGCGGCCAGCTGCCCCAGCGGTTCAAAACACTCAGCAGCCAGGGCTAACACCCCACTCTTGCCATGCCGCCGCCCCCTCGCTAGCACTTCGGGCCGGGGGAGACATCGCCATGCCCAACGCCGCCGAATCCATCAAAGCGCCGCTGCCAACCCGCATGGGTCGCGTGGTCACGGCCTCAGCTGCCGGCACGGTTTTCGAATGGTACGATTTTTTCATTTTCGGCTCGCTGGCCGCCATCATCGCCAAACACTATTTCGCCAGCGCCGGTGAGGTTCAGGGCTATATCTTCGCCCTGCTCACCTTTGCCGCCGGCTTTTTCGTGCGCCCCTTCGGCGCCATCGTCTTCGGCCATATCGGAGACCGAACCGGCCGCAAACGGGCTTTCCTGGTCACCATCACCCTGATGGGCCTGGCCACCTTCGCGGTCGGCTTCCTGCCGGATTATGCCGCCATCGGCCCACTCGCCCCCTGGCTTCTCGTCCTGTTGCGGGTGGTGCAGGGCTTTGCCGTCGGCGGCGAATATGGCGGGGCGGCAATCTATGTCGCCGAACACGCCTCACGCGAAAAACGCGGACAGGCGACGGGCTGGATTCAGATTTCCGCCTCGCTCGGGCTGTTTCTGGCGCTGGCGGTCATCCTCGTCACCCGCATGGCAATCGGGGAAGAGGCGTTCGTCGCTTGGGGCTGGCGCATCCCCTTTCTGCTGTCGGTGGTGCTGCTCGCCATTTCGCTGTGGATTCGTCTGAAGCTCGACGAATCCCCGGTCTTCCGCAAAATGCAGGAAGAAGGCGAAACCTCAAAAGCCCCGCTCTCAGAAGCCTTTCTGCAATGGCCCCATCTGCGGCTGATGATAATCGTGCTCTTTGCGCTGCTGATGGGCCAGGGTGTGGTGTGGTACACCGCGCAATTCTACACCCAGTTCTTTCTTGAGCGGGTGATGCGGGTCGAACCGGCCACGGTGAATATGCTCATCATGGTCATCACCCTGATCTCGGCCCCGCTCCACATGGCGTTCGCCATCATCTCGGATCGGATCGGGCGCAAGCCGGTGATGTTGTTCGGCCTCGGCCTTGCCGCAGTCAGCATCTTTCCGGGCTTCCATCTGCTGACACAGGCGGTCAATCCCGCCCTCGTTTCTGCCTCGATCACCTCGCCCGTCATCGTCAATGCCGACCCGGCCGATTGTTCGCTCCAGTTCGATCTCATCGGGCGTGCGAAATTCGTCACGTCCTGCGATATCGCCCGCTCCGCCCTCACCAAAATGGGCGTGCCTTATCACACTGAAAAAGCTCCCTCCGGTGCCCGCGCGGTCGTGCATGTCGGAAGCCTGCCGGTCACCAGCCTGGATGGGCGCAAACTCTCGTCTGCTGAGCTGGCCAAGCAGCGCGGCTTTTTCGAAAACGCCCTGAGCGATGCTTTGCGCGCCACCGGCTATCCCAAAACCGCCGATCCTTCGGGCATCGATATTGCCGGGGCACTCGCCGCACTGCTTATTTTCGTTATCGCAGCCGCGGCTCTTTACGGCCCGCAAGCAGCGACTCTGGTAGAGCTGTTCCCCACCCGCATCCGCTACACGGCCATGTCAGTGCCGTACCATATCGGCGTCGGCTGGTTCGGCGGTTTTCTGCCCGCAACCGCCTTCGCCATCGTGGCCGCGACCGGAAATATTTACGCAGGCCTGTGGTATCCCGTCATCATAGCGGCGGTGGGGTTTGTGGTGACATTGTTCTTCCTGCCCGAAACAAAGGGCCGAGACATCTCACACTAAGCCCCTCACCCCATCTCGATCGGTACGCCCGGTTCGTTCTTGGTGGCGTGGATCACAAGTGAACTTTTCACGCTGGCCACGTTTTTGGCTGACGTCAGCGTATCGGTGATGAAGGTCTGAAACGCCGACAAATCTTTCGCCACCACCTTGAGCAGAAAATCCACTTCGCCCGACAGCATGTGGCACTCGCGCACCGTCGGCCAGCCACGCACCGCTTCTTCGAACTGCTTCAGATCTGCATCCGCCTGGCTCGAAAGCCCGACAAAAACAAATCCCGCAACTTCAAATCCCAAAAGCTTGCCATCGAGATCGGCATGATAGCCGCGGACATAGCCTGCTTTTTCCAATGCGCGCATCCGGCGCAAACAGGGCGGCGCCGTGATTTTTGCGCGGCGGGACAATTCGACATTGGTGATGCGTCCATTCGATTGCAGCTCCGAAAGGATGCGCATATCGATGGAATCCAGTTTGTGATGTTCCATGGGATATCCAAAAATTTCTGTCGGTCCATTATACCGCGCACAGACTGGGGTTTAGCAATAAAATTTCGACTGTGCGATGCATCTATTCAGGTCTTTGGGTCAACGCACACGATTCGGTCCGGTTCCCAGTTTGGGAACTATTTGAAATCTAAGCTTTCCCGGGAAAAACAAGGCCGCCCATAGCCTTCCCGGCCCGACTTGACGTTTTGTCCGGCCCTCCCGATATGAACACAGCAATTAGCCGGGAGATGCCGTGAGCGGCCGGTCGCGCGTTTTGCGTGCGCCGCTCGCAGCCCCCGGCCAGAGGGAAGATCATGTCACATGCCGGGCCGTACAAAACCATCATCCTCGGAAGCGGCCCTGCGGGCTGCACCGCGGCGATCTATGCCGCCCGCGCCATGCTCGAGCCTGTCCTGATCGGGGGGATCCAGCCGGGCGGACAACTGACCATCACCACAGACGTGGAAAACTATCCGGGGTTTGCGCAAGGCATCCAGGGTCCCTGGCTGATGGAGCAGATGCAGGCGCAGGCCGAGCATGTCGGCACCAAAATCCTGTCGGACACCATCGTCGCCGCCGATCTGTCGCGCCGCCCCTTCACATTGGTCGGTGACGCCGGCACGCGCTACAGCACCGAAACACTGATCATCGCCACCGGCGCACAGGCAAGCTGGCTCGGCCTGAAATCCGAAGAAAACTTCAAAGGCTTCGGGGTCTCGGCCTGCGCCACCTGTGACGGGTTCTTCTTCCGCAACAAACGCGTGGCGGTCGTTGGCGGCGGCAATACGGCGGTGGAAGAAGCCCTCTTCCTCACCAATTTCGCCGACCATGTGACCCTCATCCATCGCCGCGATTCTCTGCGCGCCGACAAAACCAACCAGTTGCGTCTCGCCGCCCACAAAAAGGTGGAGGTGATTTACAACACCGTCGTTGACGAGGTGCATGGCACGAGCGAACCGCGCGGCGTCACCGCCATCAGCCTGCGCGATGTGCACACCAACACCGTCAGCAAACTCAATGTCGATGGGTTGTTCATCGCCATCGGCCATACGCCCGCGACCGAGATCTTCAAGGGCCAGCTCGAAATGGACGAGAGCGGCTATATCAAGACCGCGCCGGACTCGACCAAAACCTCCATCCCCGGCGTCTTCGCAGCGGGCGATGTGAAGGATAAGGTGTTTCGCCAAGCGGTGACCGCCGCAGGCATGGGCTGCATGGCAGCCCTCGAAGCAGAGAGATTTTTGGCGGAGCAACACTGATGGATTGGGATAAGCTGCGCATTTTCCACGCAGTCGCCTCCGCAGGCAGCTTTACCCATGCTGGCCAGATGTTGGCCCTCAGCCAATCGGCCGTCAGCCGCCAGATCAGCGCGCTCGAAGAAGACCTCGTCACCCCCCTCTTTCAACGCCACGCCCGCGGCCTCACCCTCACCGATGAAGGCGAGCTTCTCTACGGCGCGGTGAGCGACGTGCTATCGCGCCTGGCCCAGGCCGAAGAAGCGCTGAAAAATGTGCAGGAAGCGCCGCGCGGTCAGCTGAAAGTCACCTCCAGCCACGGGCTTGGCACCTATTGGCTGCTGCCGCGCCTCGAAGGCTTTCTCGCCGAATTTCCCGAAATCGAAATCCGCCTGATTTTCGAGGACCGCGAACTCGATCTGGCCCAGCGCGAAGCCGATCTTGCATTGCGCATGCGTGCGCCGGTGCAGGCAGACCTCATTCAGCGCAAACTCTTCACCGTGCGCTATCACACCTGCGCCACGCAGGATTATCTCGACAAACACGGCACGCCGCAGGTCTTTGACGATCTCCTCCACCACCGGCTGATCGCGTATGGCGAAAGCGCCGCGCCCGAAATCCGCGATGTAAACTGGCTGATCGAAAGCACCCGGCGTCTGAAACAGAGTTCAGGCCCCCGTACCCTACGCATCAACAATTTCACCGGCATTCTGCATTCGGTGGAGGCCGGTATGGGGATCGCCGCGATCCCTGATTATATCGCCGCCGAACGCAAGCAGCTTGTGCGCGTCCTGCCGGAGGTGGATGGCCCCACCTTCGATGTGCATCTGGTCTATTGCGATGCCTTGCGCCATTCCAAGCGCGTGGCCGCGTTCCGGGATTTTCTGGTGCGCTCTGCGCGGGAATGGAAGTTCTAGATTTTCCACTTGCCCGCGCAGTGCATGGTATCAGCCGAGGTGGCTGCGCAGCATCCAGGCCGCCTTTTCGCTCGCCTGCATCCGCTGCGTCAGCAGATCCATGGTCGGCTGATCACCGGCCTTTTCCGCAGGCCCGAAAGCCGTGCGTGCCGTGCGCGTCACCGCTTCATTGCCTTCAACCAACGCCCTCACCATGTCGAGCGCGGGCGGCGCATCGTCACCATCGGCAATGGACGTCAGAGCGGAATATTTCGCGTAACTGCCGGGTGCGAAATGGCCCAGCGCGCGTATACGCTCAGCGAGCAGATCGACCGCATCGTGCAGTTCGGTATATTGGGTCTCGAATAGCGTATGCAGCGAGGAGAACATCGGCCCCGTCACATTCCAGTGATAGGCGTGGGTTTTCTGATACAGCATCGATGTATCGGCCAAAACCCTGGCAAGCCCGTCGGCAATCGCCTTGCGATCTTCTTTCTTCAAACCAATATCGATATCCATGGCATATAATCCTCTAGCTCAATTCCCAGTTACGTTAGACCTTTGTAGCGAGCGGTTCAAGTTGTTTAGAATCATTCTAATAAGGAACACCCATGCGCCTCGATGATCTGCGCCCGACCGAAAATGTGGATGACCGTCGCGGCCAACGCGGCTTTGGCGGGGGACGCGGGCGGCCCATGATCATTGGTGGCGGCGGCCTAGGCCTCGTCGCCTTCATTATCATCGCGCTCCTGTCCAATGGCGGGGATGTTGGCGGCCTTCTCAACGACCTGGGCGGTGCGCAATCGGGCCTGCCCTACGGCCCCGGCCAAACCCAAAACCAGCCCGCCTCGGCGGAAGACCAGGCGTCCTACGAATTTTCCCGCAAGATCATCGGCTCGACCGAAGATGTGTGGACACAGATTCTCGCCAAACGCGGCGTCCGCTTTGAGCCCGCCACCTTCACCCCCTTCACAGGTGCCACAAACACCAAATGCGGCCAGGGCGAAGCGATGATGGGGCCGTTCTATTGTCCCGCCGATCATCGCGTCTATATCGACCTCGCCTTCTTCAACGAACTGTCCACCCGCTTCGGCGCGCCCGGCCAGTTCGCGCAGGCCTATGTGCTGGCCCATGAAGTCGGCCACCATATCCAGAACCTTCTCGGCACGATGGATGGTGTGCAACGCCAACTCGCAAGTGGCCGCGCCAGCGGCGCAACCGGCGCCTCGGTGCGTCTGGAGCTACAGGCCGATTGCTATGCCGGCGTCTGGGCGTATACCGCCAACCAGCAATCGCACATCCTCGAAACCGGCGATGTCGAACAGGGCCTCGCTGCCGCCACCGCCGTTGGCGACGACACGCTGCAAAAACAAACCCAAGGCCGCGTCGCCCCGGATTCCTTCACCCATGGCAGCAGCGAACAACGCGTGCGCTGGTTCCGCAAAGGCCTCTCAACCGGCGACATGGACCAGTGCGATACGTTCAGCGCCCGAACGCTCTAGCAACATTCCTACCCTCCCCTTGAGGGTGGAGGTAGCGGCAGCGTACCGACATCGAAAAATTCCTTCGAATTTTCGGGGAGGGGTCCAAGTGCCAAACAAAGCACACATCCCTCACGCCGCAGCCTTGCGCTGCGAAACAACCTGATCCGCAAGCCGCCCGGTAAGTTCGGCCAGATGGTCAAACGCCATCTCAAACGTCCCCACCCCTTGCGTCAGCGAGCGCAAGTCGATGATCAGACCATGCAGTTCCGACAGCGGCATCTGCGCCTCGATAGTGTCCCAGCCCTTCCAGGCCGTGCGCGCATCGAACCCCATCAACTGCCCGCGCCGGGCGCTCACCACCTGATTAATCTTCGAGGTCGCGTCGTTGGGCGCATGAATGCGCACATGCATGATCGGTTCCAGCAACACCGGCGAACAGTTGGGCATGCCCTCGCTCATCGCAATGCGCCCCGCCGTCTGAAACGCGGCATCCGATGAATCCACCGTGTGATACGCCCCATCGGTCAAAGCCACCGCAACATCGACCACCGGAAAACCCAGCGGCCCCTGTTTCAAATAATCCGCAACACCTTTTTCGACCGAGGCAATGAACTGGCGCGGCACCACACCGCCGGAAATTTCATCCTGAAACACAAAACCGCTGCCGCGCGGCATGGGCCGTATCTCGATCATCACATCGCCAAACTGGCCATGCCCGCCCGATTGGCGCTTATGCCGCCCGCGCTGCGCGGTGCCTTTGCGGATCGTTTCCTTATAAGGCACACGCGGCGGATTGGTGTTGAGTTTCAGGCCATATTTGCTCGCAAGTTTTTCCACCGCGACTTTCAGATGAATCTCGCCCTGGCCTGCCAGTGTCATCTCCTGCGTTTCCGCCGTTTGCCGGAAATGCAGCGACGGGTCCTCCTCGCGCAATTTCGCGATGGCGCCGGTCAGCTTCACCTCGTCCTTCCGATCCGTTGCCACAATGGCAAGCGCATAGACCGGCTCCAGTTGCTCGGCGAAAATTGTCGGCAGCTTCGCACCCTTGGCAACCGACAGCGTATCGCCGGTTACCGCGCCCTCCAGACGCAACAAGCCGACCATGTCGCCCGCCATAGCGTCGGCCAGCTTGGTCTGCACCTCACCCTTCAACCCGACAATTCCGCCCACGCGCATGTCACGGCCATCGCGGCCATACAGCACCGCGCCTTCTTTCAGCGCGCCGCCAAACACACGCGCAAGGCTGAGCCTGCCATGGCTCGATTGAAACGTCTTGACGACCTGCACCACAGTGTCGCCGCCCGGAATACCGATCCGCTGTGCCAACCGGTCCACACCAGGCACTTCATGACGCAAAGCTTTCAGCAGGCGAATGATTCCGTTGTCCCCCTCGGCCGAGCCCATCAATGCCGGCACCAGCAACCCTTCCGATGAATCCTGCGCGAGATCTCGCAAGACATCGGCACGCGATGGCTCCTCGTCGCTCAACAACGCTTCCATCAGATGTTCATCGAAATCGGCCAGCTTCTCCAGCATCTGGAAACGGGCGTCGCGTTCACGCGCCTTGATCTCGCCGGAAAGCTCGATCACCTCGCTCGGCGCATGGCTGCGATAGACAAACGCCCGCTCCAGCGCCAGATCGATAAAGCCTGAGGCAGCGTTGTTTTCCCAGATCGGAATCTGGCGCAACAGCAGCGGTTTGTCGCTCGACGCCTGCAACATGGTGAGCAGTCCGCGCAACGAGCCCGTGGCCTTGTCGATCTTGTTCACAAACAGAAAATGCGGAATGTTCAGATCATCCAGCCGCTTCAGATAGGGCTTGAGCATCTGCACCTTGGCAGGCTCCGGTTCGCACACCACCACAGCCGCATCGATGCCGGGCAGAACATTCAGCGTTTCCTGCAAAAACTCGATAGACCCGGGACAATCCAGAAAAGTAAAAGAGTCGCCCAGAAAGCTGGTGGACGCACAGGCAATCTCCACACTCATCTGCCGGGCACGCGCTTCCGGGCTCGCATCGCCCACGGTGTTCTTCTGTCCCACCGCCCCCTTGCGATGGATCGCGCCAGTCGCCATCAACAGGCTTTCGAACAGCGTCGTTTTCCCGCTGCCATAGGGTCCGACCAGGGCCACTGTGCGTGGCCCGTTTCCTC
>DATJDE010000337.1:0-6050 GCA_035497595.1 Rhizomicrobium sp.
GTCAGCGTGATCTGCCAGCCGGGGCTTTGCAAATCCCGCAAGGCCCCCGGCACATTCTCCGAGGCGGGCTGTAAGCGCGAACAATCGACACAGTTGTTTATTGCTCTGACAAATGGTCATAATCCCCCGGCTCCCTAAGGCCGCTCGTGGCGATATAAATAGGGTGAGCGAGCCGCCTCAGGGGTACGGGCCGCGGGAGCTCAACGTCAAAAACTACGGAAGGGACTAAACATGAGCTCAGATGCAGTGAAAGAAATTGTAACCGGCATGGGCGCGGCGCTCGGCGGCAATTCGGGCTTGGGCGGCACGCTCAAATTCGATTTCGGCGAACCCGGCTCGGTCTATATCGACGGCAAGGCCGTCCCCAACACGGTCGAAGATGGCGAAGGCAAGAATGCCGATTGCACCATCTCGGTCACGCTGGAAACCTTCGAAAAGATGGTCAAGGGCGAGCTCGACGGCACCTCTGCCTTCATGCAGGGCAAGCTGCGCGTCGCCGGTGACATGGGCCTTGCGATGAAGCTTGGTCCGATCCTGGCCAAAGCCCGTCCGGCCTGAGGAAAGATGCGATGAAGCCCGCGCTCGAGGCTTTCGAGCCGAGCTTCTTCGTCACCAAAGACGGCGCGCGTCTGCGTGCCGGAGTTTGGCGCGCCGCGGAGGGCACAATCCTTCGCGGCGTTTGCCTTGTGTTACAAGGCCAGACGGAGTTTCTCGAAAAATATTGCGAGGTGATCGACGAGCTGCGCGTGCGCGGCTTCACGGTTGCCGCCTTCGATTGGCGCGGGCAGGGCGGTTCGGTCCGCGCGCTGGCCGATACACGCAAATGCCATATCGAGGACTTCGCGCAATATGACGAAGATTTGCGTGCCTTTCTTGACCAGATCGTTGCTCCGCTGACCTCGGAGCCGCCGCTTGCGCTGGCCCATTCGATGGGCGGGCATATTCTGTTGCGCACCCTGCATGCTGCGCCGGACAGGATTGCGGGCGCGGTGTTGACCGCGCCGATGCTGCGGGTCGTCACCCGTGGTCAGCCCGAATGGCTGGTGCCGATTGTAACGCGGGTGATGATGCTGCTGGGCAAAAAGGCCGACTATGTGCTGGGGATGGAGGCACGCGATCCGTTATATATGACGTTCAAGGATCAGCTCGTCACCTCCGACCGGGTGCGCTTCGACCGCACCCGCGGGCTGATTGGCGAGCATCCCGAACTGCGGCTGTCTGGCCCGACCTGGGGCTGGCTGTCGGCGGCCTATGCCTCGATGGCGAAGGTGATGTCGCCGGGCTATGCGCAAGCCATCACCACGCCGGTTCTTTTGTATGGCGCGGGCAAGGACCGCATCGTGCACACCGCGGCGGCGCGCGATTTTGTGCATCGTTTGCCGAACGGCTCTTATGTTGAATTCGAAGTCGCCGAGCACGAGATTTTGATGGAGAACGATATCGTCAGGACGCGCTTCTGGAAGGCGTTTGACGAATTCGCCAATCGCATTTTCCCGATTGAGGAAGATGTCGCGCGCTAGAGTAAAATCGAATCCGGTTTTGCTTTTACAAGTGCGCGCCGGGTAAAGCGCTGGCCTGCTTGATCCAGCGCGCTAGCTGCGCCTCGTCGATCTTATCATGCTCGCGAATGTCGAGGTATCGGACGTCTTTTTGCTTCGACTGACCCGGCGGCAATGGATCGAGCGACATGCCCTTGAAAAAAGTGACCTTCACGTATTTTTCGAAGCAGTGGAAGCCTAAAAACCAGCCTTTGTCCGCAATACCGTAAAGCGGCGTGTTCCACTTAACTGCTTTGCTGACACCAGGAATGTTTCGCTCGATTATAGTATCGAGGGCCAACCCAACCCGCTTCTTCCAGCCTGGCATGGCTTCGATATATGCCTTAACAGGCGCATCACCTTCGCCCTTGGCAATCTGCGGGTTGCCACCCGCGAGCAGTTTTGGCTCGGTCATTGCCAGCCTCCCACTGTCAACCTGAAGCGGATTACTGTGTCTGCTTTTGGTCGTTTGTGCCACCTGCAGGTGGCACCCAGCGTATGATTCCGACCACTAAGCGCCGCCCATGGTTTGTGCGGTCAGGCTTTCGGATTGGTGCGCGGGAAGTTTGGCCCCTGCGAACACTGCGCCCGCAAGTTCGGCATCGCGCAAATCGGTATCACCGAGATTGGCATAGGCGAAATCGGCATTGGAAAGCCGGGCGCGGCGCAAATCCGCGCCCCGCAAGTCGGCATAACGCAGTTGCGCACCATCGAGCCGGGCCGGCAGCAGGCGGGATTCGGAAATCAGCAGCGGGCCGAGGCGCACATCGCGCAAATCCGCATAATTGAGCTTGGCGCCGCTGAGGTTGGCGCCGCGTAAATCTGCGCCCGCCAGCTTGGTGGAGCGCAAGTCGGCATCGGCAAGGTTGCTGCCCTGAAGCGAGCAGCCTTGCAGGTCGAGCCCGTAAAAGGTGGCCTTGGGCGCGATCAGGGCGGTGAGGGTGCGGTGCGCCAGGCCTTTGAGGGAGCGCAGATCCATGGCGCTGAAATCGGCGGGCCGGCCTTCGCGGCCATCGCTCTCGGCCCAGCGGCCATGGGCGTCCAGCATGTCTTCGATGGGGATGGTGAGGTCGGCGGGGGCGCGGCCCGCCGTGGCCTCCGTCAGGGCCTCGGCGAGATTGGTGCCCTGCATGGTGACGAGATCGAGGCGGGTGCCGATCAGGATCGCGCCCTTGAGATCGGCCCCTGACAGGTTACAGCCCGACAGATCGGCATTTTCCAGATTGGCGCCTGCAAGCTTGGCCTGCCGCAGATTGGCCCGCACCAGCTTGCAGCCGCGCATCATCGCATCGGTGAAATCGGCCTGAACCGCCATGGCGCCGGTCATCCGGGCGCGTTCGAGATTGGCGTTGTTGAGCATTGCCGCCTGCATTTCAGACGGCCCGACATCGTGCTGCAGCACCCGCAGGTTTCCGTTGCGGTCCTTCTGGGCGATGGTGCCTTCGCGCAAATCGGCTTCGTACAGATCGGCCCCGATCAGGTTGGAGCCGCGGAGCGATGCGCCCCGCAAATCGCAGCGGCGCATCGAGGCGCCTTGGCAATTGGTGCGGCGCAAATCGGCCCCAAAGAAGGTGGCCGAATCGAGCTTTGCGCGGGCAAGGTTGGTTTCTTCCAGAATGGCGCCGGTGAAGTCAGCGTCACCGAGGCTGCGGCCGGAGAGATCGAGCCCCGAAAGATCGCAAAAGGCGAAAACCGCGCGCGCCCCGCCCACGCGGCCGGAATAGAGCATTTCATGCCGGGTCGCGGCCAGAGATGCTTCCTTCTGGGTCAGCCTGGTAAAGCTCAGTCTGCGGGGGCTGGTGTTCATCTGGCCCGAAAGTTCTGTTAATGGCTCTGCGGCATTCTGAGCGTGATCGGCTAACGCCTGATTAAAAAACGACAATCTTGCGGCAGGTGGCAAAGGGCCGCTAGGTGGGAGAGGTAAAACTGGTTAAGGTGCGCCCCGTCGTGGGGCTGTATTCGGGGCTGCCGTCACGCATCATCAAGGTTGTCGCCGGGCGCTCGCCGAGGCGGGGGGCCTTAAGTACTGGCTGTTGGCTATAAACAATAAAGACGAGAGGCCCAGGTGAAGCGTTCTATCCTGAAGCATGGTTTGCTGTTGTCTGCTGCATCGGTGGCGCTGGCGGTATCGCCGGTCCGGGCCGATAATCTCGACGTCAGTACGACGCTCAAAAATCCCGTCAAAACGTCGAACGCTGCCAACAACAGCGCGGGCGACATCACCATCGAATCGAATGGCAGTATCACGCTGACCCAGTCGGGGCCTGCGGTGACGCTCGATTCGAGCAACGACGTGAACATGTACGGGGCGATCTCCAACAAGGACACGACG
Organism: Rhizomicrobium sp.; assembly: GCA_035497595.1. Classification (GTDB taxonomy): domain Bacteria; phylum Pseudomonadota; class Alphaproteobacteria; order Micropepsales; family Micropepsaceae; genus Rhizomicrobium. Next base: position 3,871 of record DATJDE010000337.1, read on the forward strand.
GGCGCGCAAGGCATCCTGATCGATACCGGCACCAACACCACCCCGGCCACCATTACCGGCGACCTGATTCTGCTGCCCACCGGCACCTCGGCGGCGATTGATCTGACCGGCAGCGGCACGGGCAAGGTCGGCATCGGCCTGACCGGCAACGGCACGCTCATCGGTGACATGAATTTCACCTCCGGCACCATCAACATCCAGGGCAATGGCTCGACCGGGATTGGCATGTCGAGCACCACGACGCTCGATGGCGATCTGATCATCGGCGGCACGATCCAGATGAACCAGACCACGCTGAACGAAAATGTCAGCGGCGGAACCGGTCTGTCTGCGGTCAATCTGGGCGGTACGATCACGGGCGATGTCGCAATCGGCGCGGGCGCTTCGCTCTCCTCGGTCGGCAATGGCTCGCGCGGCGTGGTGACGAGCGGTGCGATCAAAGGCGCGTTCACAAATCTGGGCACCATCGTCACCCGCGGCTTTGTGACGACACAGAACCAGTCCACCGGCGCAATCATCTCGCCCAAGGGTGTGGGCGATCCGATGGCTGGCACGGCGCTGGCGATTGGCGGCTCGGTGGACAAAGGCTTCTTCAACAGCGGCAGCATCACCATGGAAGGTGGCCTTGGGCTCACTTCGCCTGTGGTGCTGGTAAGCCCCAGCCTGCAGGGGGGCACCCCCACCGGCATCACCTTTGGCGTCTATAATGACGTCACCAATCCGGGCTTCAGTTTCTACAATCGCGGCACCATTGGCGGCTCGACGGTCGATCCCAACACTTCGGTTGCCGGCTTGATGTTCACCGGCACCGGGGCTGCCGGAATTGATTTGAGCGGCAGCGGCCTGTTCAATTCCGGCGTGATCGCCGTCGTGGGCAAGACCACCAGTTCCGGAAGCTCGGCCATCAGCGCACTGGCGCTGAGCATTGGGGCGACATCGGGTGACGCCAGCGTGATCAATGTCGGCGCGGTGGGTGATACCAATTCGGGCATCACCAATACCGGCCAGATCACGGCGCAGGTTGCAGGTGATCTTGGCGGTTCGGCCACGGCCATCGGCATCGGCCAATATGGCCATGTCAACAGCCTGACCAACTCCGGCACCATTATCGCGGCGGCCAGCACCACCAATCCGCACACAGTGCAGACCCAGTCTGCCTATGCGATCAACGACCAGTCGGGAAGCCTGTCGAAGATCACCAATTCGGGCACTATTCAGGCGTCAGCGACGCCCCTGACCTCGGGCTTTCCCTCTTATGGCTTCGCTGCCTGGCTGGGCAAGAATACGACCGGTGTCACCTTCACCAATACGGGGCTGGTGACGGGCGATGTTGTTTTCGGTACGGGCAGCGATACGTTCACGGTGTCGGGCACGTCCACCGCCAGCGGCACATATGTCGGCAATATCGATTTCGGGTCTGCCGCTACCGGGGTTGATACGCTTGGTGTGGGCGCGTTCGGCGTCGTGTCCGGCCAGATCCGGGAGTCCACCACGGGCATGTTGGATGTGACTGTTGCGGGGCTTGGCCAACTCAACATTCAGAACAACAGCGCGGCTTATGGCTCGCTACTGGTGAGAAACCTTACCGTCGCCAATCATGGCGAGCTGAACATTGCGGTCTCCACCGTATTGCCAGGCAACGTGTCGGTGAATGCGGGCACTACGGGCTCGATCAACATCAATGACGGCGCTGACCTAAAAGTCATCTATTCAAGCTTCCTGCCCGCCAACGGCCAGTTCGTGCTGTTACAGGCCGCCACCGGAAATATGCATATTTCAGATATTCAGTTCGGCGCGATGAAGACGTCTGTCGACAGCAATATCCCGTTCCTGTTCAACACCAGCGGCGGCTTGCAAAAGATCACGGCGGGCACGAACGATCAGATCGTGCTGAGCCTGTCGCCGAAATCGGCGTCGCAGCTCGGCCTTTCGGGCTATGCCGCGCAGATGTTCCCTTATGTCAATGCGGCGCTCGAAACCGACGATGCGCTGGGCGCGGGGATGATTTCCGGCGTGTTGGACAATCGGACCGCGCAAAACGCCTATTCGCAATTTGCGCCCGATGCCTCGGGCGGCACGCGGGCCATTGCCATTTCGCTGACCGATCATGCCACCGGGCCGGTGGCGGCCCGTCAGCGCGCCTTGCGCCTGTATGCGACGCAGCCGGGCGATCTCACCTT
>DATJDE010000338.1:0-8277 GCA_035497595.1 Rhizomicrobium sp.
AGATCGCTGACGAACATATTCTGGGTTTTGCTGAAACTCTGGGTCTGACCGGCAAATTCGCCGCGCGTGGTACCGGTGAGATAGATGTGGCCGTTCGATACTGCGATGGCGCCGCCTTGATCGGAGGTGCTGGTGCCGACATAGGAAACGAAATTGGCTGCCGCAGACGCTCCGCTATCGGTCAGACCGAAGACGAAGGCGTCGCTTGAGCCAGAAGAGGCATTGGTGATGTTCGCCGCCCCGCCTGCGGTGAGCGCACTATTTGCGGTGGTGCCCGACAGATAGATTTTATCGCCATCGACCGCGATGCCGCCCAGCGTGCCGCTTTGCAGATCACCCAGATCCATTTGCCACAACGGCGCGGCGCTCGCATCGCCATCGGCATATTTGGTGACGATGGCCCGGCCGCTTTGCACGCTGGCAACCACCAGCCCGCCATCGGCGGTGGTGGCCATTTGCGAGACCTGATCGGTGCCGCTGGAGCCAACCTGCTGGCGATATTCAACTGTGCCTTTGGCAGTCAGCTTGGTGATGTAGCCATCGACCCCGCCGAGACGCACCTCGCCGCTGCCGATGCTGCCATTGACCTGGCCGCCATAATAGACGTTTCCAGTGCCATCCACGGTGACGGCGAAGGCTGAATCATTGGCCACCGGATCAACCTGATGCAGCCATTTCTGCGTGCCATCGCTGCTGTATTTGGCGACAAAACTATCGACCCCGCCGCCGACGGCGTTTTGCGACAGCGAGCCGGTGGTGCTTCCGGCGACGACGACGCCGCCTGTGGGATCGACCGCAAGTGAGTAGCCGCTGGCCGAGCTTTGGCTACCCAGAAGCCGGGTCCACTGCACGGTGCCTGCGGAATCATATTTGGTGAGATAGACATCCTGCGCGCCCTGTTCGATGTGGCCGCCAAAACTGCCTGTGGTGTTGCCGACGACATAGACATTGCCATTGCCATCCACCACCGTCGCTTCGGCGGTCGAGGTGCCGCTGTCGGGCGTGTTGCGCACGGTGAAATCAGTTTTTGTGGCGCCATCCAGATCACCCAGCTTGATCAGGCGGCCGACCTGATTGGCATCGGCAAGTGTGCCGGTGGTTCCGGCCAGATAGATCGAGGGCGTGGCTGAGGCTGCAGAAAACGTAATTTTTTCCGAGCCGGTGGTTTTGATTTGCAGGCCGAAGGTTTTTTTGGACAGCGGATCGGCGTCATTGGTGGTGCTGGAGGATGTGGTTGTGGATTTGCTCTCCGCCGCTTTGGCGGCGGCAGCAGCCGCTGCGGCGCTTCCATCATCGATCACGGCGCGCTGGATGCGTGTATCGAAGCCGGCATTGGAGAGCTGGGTGTTGATGTAGACCGCGATATTATCCAGCGTCAGCGGCCCATCCACGCCTGAAAGATTGATTGCGACATCGCTTGTGATACCGCCTTTGGTGACGGTGATGTTGAAGCTGTCGGATGTGCTGAGTTTGGGCACGGGCTGAAACAGGGCTGCGCCCTTCGCCACGACACCGCCGACATAGTTTGTCTTTGAAAGCGGCACGGTGGCGGTGCTGATGACCGATGCGCTTTTGGCACCGGGCAAAAGCGTCAGCCCGTTGAAGCTGGCCGTGGAGAGAAAGGCTTGAACCTGTGACAGCCCATCCTGGAAGCGCGTGTTCAAGCCGCCGAGCTGACCGCTCAACGCGCCATCGCGCGCGCCCATGGCCGCGATCTGGCCAAGCCGGTTCAGCGCCTGATAGAGAGCGAAGAGCTTCTGATTGTCCTGATCGAGTTTTTGGCCCGCGGTGTTGGCGGTGCGCGCAATATTGGACAGATCGAAATAGGGCGTGTTGCCGAGCGCCAGCGCATCCAGCGCCTGATCGGTGGGGGTCGGCAGGTTCGAATCCCACGGCGGGGTAAGGGTGGATTTTGGCACGGCAGACGTGACAGCGGCACCGCCGACGCTACGCGACTGCACGGCCGACGCTTTCGCGTTGAAATAGCTCGTCAGCAGCGACGCGTCGAACCCGCCCATGGATGTGCCGTAAATTGCCATTGCCCGTATTGATGCACCACCGCACCAATTTCGCCTATGCGGGCTTAACAGGGCGCTAAGAAAGAGGTGGAACGTGCTTAACGCGGCCTTAAGCGCATGTGCGCGACAAAGGCGAATGTCTGCTCCACAGCTTCGCGCCAGCGATCCGTATGAAACAGGGTTGGCCCTCTCCGCCAAGGGCCACCATGTCGAGGCAATTGAACAGTTCGAGCGGGCGCTTGGCCTTGCGCCAGATGACCCGCGCGTGTTGTTTGCCCTTGGCAACACTGCCCGCGACCTTGGCCTTTCTGCGGCGGCGGAAGAATTCTACACCCGCGTTCTGGCGCAGGAGCCGCAGCGGCTGGAAGTGTTGGTCAATCTGGCCAATCTTTTGCGCGCAGGCGGCAAGGCACGGGAGGCGGTAGCGCGGCTTGAGCCCTTTGTTGGGCGCTTGGGCGATGCCCCCGAATTGTGGCTGGCGCTTGGGGCCGCCTATCGCGATATGGGCAGCACCGAGGATGCGGAGGAGAATTTTCGCGAGGCGCTGGCCCACCGCCCCGATTATGCCCCCGCTTTGTGCAACCTTGCCGACATTCTGGCCGATCGCGGGCAAACGGACGAAGCCCTCGCGCTTTATGACCGGGCGCTGAAACGCGATCCGAAGAACCCGCAAGCGCGGCTGAACCGCGCCATTCTCAATCTGCTTGCCGGCAGGCTGAAGGAGGGCTGGCGCGATTATGCGGGGCGCCTGGAACTCGCGGGCAAGGCGCCGAAAACAGATCATGGATTGCCGCGCTGGGCTGGCGGGTCTTTGAAACGCACACGGCTTCTGGTCACCGCCGAACAGGGGGTGGGGGACCATCTGCTGTTTGCCAGCCTGTTTCCCGAGCTGATCGAAAAAGCGCGCGCCGAGGGCGGCAGCATTGTGCTGGACTGTGACCCACGGCTTGTCACGCTGTTCGCGCGATCTTTTCCGCTTGCCACTGTCAGGCCGCAGCAAAGCCGGACCATCGGCACCGTGACGACGGCGCAATATGGCTGGCTGAAAGCCTGCGGCGGGGCCAACCAGGCCACGGAAATGGGGACTTTGCCGCATTTTCTGCGCAACGATCTTAGCGCCTTTCCTGCACCGCATCGCTTTTTGAAGGCGGATGAGGCCGAAACCGGGCTCTGGCAACAGGCTTTTGGGGCAGTCGGCACTGGCCCGTTCATCGGCATCTGCTGGCGCAGCGGCAAGCTGACGGGCGCGCGCGGTTTGCAATATGCGCCGCTTGAGGCGTGGGCGGATTTTCTGCGTGCTCTGCCGGGCACCATTGTCAGTGTGCAATATGATGCGGCGCGCGACGAAGTGGAAAAACTGGAAGCGCTGAGCGGGCGCCAGATTTTGATGCCTGACGGGATCGACCAGAAGAACGAGCTGGATCGCACCTGCGCCTTGCTGTGCGCGCTGGATGCGGTGGTCAGTGCGCCGACTGCCGTGTCCTGGTTATCGGCGGGGGCGGGCGTACCGACATTCAAAGTGCTTTATGATCGTAGCTGGACCAGCTTCGGGCTTGACCACGAACCGTTTGCGCCTGCCGCCACCTGTGTTCGGCCCGAATTTCCAGGGGACTGGGTGGGGGCGTTTGCGACGGCGCGCAACGCTATGCGGGCACGCTTCGCAGGTTAAGCCTGCGGGCGGCGAGCAAACCGGCAAGATCGGCGGCGATGCGGGCGGCGCCCTGTCCGTCAATCGTCATCAATCCAGCGCTGCGCATTTCGCGCCTGCGCGCACTGTCGCCGAGGAGCGCGGATACCGCATCGCGCACCTGCGCATCGCTCACCTGATCGGCGAGGCCGAGGCAGTGGCCCATGCCCGCCTGCTCGAAGGCGGAGGCGGACAGTGCATGATCGGGGCTGATGGCCAGATAGAGCGCGGGCACACCGAAAGCAGCCAGTTCATAGGCGCTGACGCCGAAGGCTGTGAGCGCCAGATCGGCGCTGGCATATTCGGTGGCAAGATCGTCGGCCCCTTCCACCGTTTCGAAATTCGGCGAGCGTGCAACCACGGTGCGGGCGATACGGTTTTTATCCGCCATGCCCTGACCGATGACAAAGCGAGTGCGGAAGGCGCCGCCCAGTTTGCCCCCCCCCAATTTGGCAAGCGCATTGGCCATTTGCAGGGTGAGGCCGAAGGGATCGCTGCCGCCCATGGTGACGAGCAGGGTCGGCAAGGCGCCTTTGGGATGGGGCGGCGACACTGTGCGGGACAGGCCGAGCAGCGACCATTCCCAGCCGATGCGGGGCTGGCAGCGCGCGCCGTTCCATTCCAGCGCATGGGCCTGTGGCAGGTCTGGGTAATAAGCGATATCGGCAGACAGACGGCGATCCGATGCATCATCCTGCACAGCGATCAGTGAAACGTTATCGGCCAGCGCCGCCAGCTCGAGCCGGGAGACGCCTTCGCGCACATCGCAGATCAGAATATCTGCATGGCGCGCCTTGAGCTCTGTTGCCAGAGCACCGGGCCGGCTTTCGATCAGCTTCGCGTCAAAACCGGCACGGCGAATGGGGGCCAGCGCATCTTCGGTGCCGTGGACGGCGAAGACCGCGCCCACCCCTTCGCGGTCACGCAAGGCGCGCGCAAGGCTGACCATGCGTTTGACATGGCCGTAACCGAAACCGCCGCCGCCATCGCAGCGGATCAGCGCCAGGGCCCCGGCCCGTGCAATCGCCTTTTGCCGGACATGGGCGTTGAGGGTGCGTAAAGACGGTTCGCGTTCGAGCAGGATGAGCAGATCTTCCAGCGAGGCTTCACCGGCGCGCGCCTGAAGCCGGTTGTGCACCGCTTCGACAAAGGCCAGATCGTCCGGCGTATCGACCGTCAGCCGTCCGCCTTCATGGGCGAGTTGAGGATAGGCCGGGGCGCGCGCGATGCGCACGAAATCGGGGTGGAGTTTGAAATAGCCGGTGACATGTTCACGGGCGACCGGATCATGGGCCGCATCCATCATCAGCTTGTCGAGGGCGCGGCGCGAGAACGGATCAACCCCTTCATGGGCGGTGACAGCGCCATCTTCGAGCAGCACGTAATCGCCATTCTGATCGATCAGGGCGGTGACCAGATGATCGACAAAACCGGCATCGATAAAGGGCGCATCGGCGGAGACGCGCACGATGATATCGGCATCCGTCGCTTCAGCGGCCAGAGCGAAGCGGGCGAGCACATTGTCTTCGGGGCCGCGGATCACCTGAACGGCGTTGCGTTCACCGAATTCTACAATCGCATCGTCCAGCGCATTGGTGCTGGTGGCGATCACCACATCGCAGATGAGGGCTGAGCGTTTCAACCGCCGCACCACATGCCAGAGCAGCGGCTCGCCCGCGATGGGGCGCAAAACTTTGCCAGGCAAGCGGGTAGAGCCCATGCGGGCCTGCACAATGGCAACGATGCGCGGAGCTTCGGCGGGTGTGCGCATCATGCGGCGGGCTTCCAAGTTTTGCGGATATGGCGCAAGGGGCGCATCCCGTCTGCGGGATCGGCGCGCCAGTTGCGATCATCGGCTTCTGCCGGTTGCGGGCCTTTGAGGCCGCTGCCATCGGCGTTCAGCGCTTCACGGATACGCGCGATCACGGGGGCGATTTCTTCCGGCAGCCAGCAATGACCGGCGGCATATTCGGCGCCCTCACCATCTATATCGAGGTGAAATTCCACCACCGGCGCGTTCCAACGATGGACCGCGCGTTCGATCACCGATGGTTTGCGGGTGTGGTCGGACCAGCCGACCGGAACGCCGGTGGCCGCTTGCATGGCCGCGATGGCTGAAAGATTGGCCTGATCCGGCGGGGTGGGATAGGCGGAAACACAGTGCAGCAGCGTGATATCGCGCGCGCCAGCCGCTTTCAGACAGGCGACCGCGCCGGTGATTTCATCCAAGGTGGCCATGCCGGTGGACAGGACGATGGGTTTTGCGGTGCGGGCGCAGGCTTCGAGCAGTGGCGTGACCAGAAGCTCGTAAGACGCGATTTTATAGAAATCTACGAAGGGGCGCAGTTCCTCCACCGCTTCCACATAAAAGGGCGTGCAGGAGAAGGCGATACCGCGGCGGGCGCAGTGTTCGGCCAGCGGCGCCAGATGGGCAACGGGGAGTTCCCAATTCTGGCGATTTCTGTGGGTTGCGCTTTGGGCGAGAATTTCCGGCGCGAACATGCGGTCGATCTTGAACAGTTGGAACTTCACCGCATCACAGCGCGCATCTGCCGCCGCATCGACGAAGGCCAGCGCACGGTCAAGATCGCGGGCATGGTTGCTGGACGCTTCGGCGATGAACCGGGGCGCTTTGGCCTGCTGCCAGATGTTTGCCATGGGCGAACTCCGCCAAATTTGAACTTAACGATTTCTAAAGAGGGTTTGGCTAAGAGTTGGTTAACGCCAGCCCATTTCGGTTAAGTGGACCCCTTGATGTCGGCCACGCCCTTCTTCATCGTTTCCAGCGGTCGCTCGGGCACAGCGATGCTGCACAAGCTGCTTTCCGGCTTCGATGGCGTGGAAATGCATCATGAATATGCGGTGCAGATCATCCAGCCTTTGGCGGTTCGGCGCTATATGGGCCTTGCGAGCGCGGAACAGACGCGCGCCGTGCTTGGTGAAACCTTTGGCGCGGCGGTGGAGTATGCAGAGGCGCGGGCCTGGGGGGATTCTTCGAACAAGCTTTCCTGGCTGATCCCCGATCTGGCTGCACTCTTTCCCGAAGCTAAGTTCGTTCATCTGGTACGCGATGGGCGCAAAGTTGCCGGATCGTATTTTCGCAAGCTGGGGAGCGAATGTTACGACGACCGTTCTACGGCGTTGTTTCAGGCTTTTTGCGACGACCCGCAAAAGCACCGCGCCCCGCCGCCGGAAAAGAAATATTGGTGGCCGGTGCCGCGCAAGGGCGCGCCCGAGGCGCAGGCCTTTCGGCTGTATACCCAGTTCGAGCGCATCGCCTGGCACTGGGCGGAAGTGAACAGGGTAATTTTGAGCGCACTGGCGCAACTGCCCGCGCACAGAAAGATGTTTGTGCGGCTGGAAGACTTGCGCGTATCGCCCGAGCCGCTGGAAGCGCTTTTACACTTTCTTAATCTTGGTTACCGGGATGCGGATTTCGCCCTGTTGCAACGCCCGCACAATGTGAACCGGCCAGAGGACAGCCTGCTCAGCCCGGTGGAACGCGATGCGTTCGACCATGTTGCGGGCACGATGATGGCGACACTCGGTTATGACGGACGACGCGAATATGTGGTCCGGTATTGAGCTTTGCCGAAATTTTAAGACTTCATCGCCAAAGATGGTTACCGCTTTCTTCCCGGACGTCATTTCCATGAGCCATTCCTGCGGCATGTGCAACGCAACCTCGCTGGATGAGGTCTATGAGCCAGAACGGTCTACCCGCGGAATCAAGGTCTTTCTCTGCAATCATTGCGGGCTGGTTCAGAGCCTGCCCCGTATTGCCCATGCCCCGCGCCGGAGCGCCGCTGTTTCGAGCGGCGCCGATTGGGGCAATGTGCGCTACGGCAAGGGTTTTCGGACCAATGTTGCGCTGGAGGCCTTGAGACGGCATGCCGATCTGGCGGCGGAGTTCTGCATTCTCGATGTCGGGTCTAACCGCGGCAGCTTTGCGCGTGCACTGCTGGACGCGGCGCCTGCGGCAAGGCTGGTGGCGGTGGAGCCGGACGAGCGGGTGGCCCAATCCTGCGCCGGGTTTGAGCGCACCGAACTCATTGAAGCGCGGATTGAAGCCACATCTTTGGCGGCGAAGCGGTTTGACGTTGTGCATTCCTGCCACACGATTGAGCATCTGGCGGACCCTGCTGCGGTTCTTGCAGATCACTGGCGCACGCTGAAAGACGGCGGGCTGCTGGTCATCGACGCGCCGAACATCGCATTCCTGGGGCTCGATGATGTGGTGGAGGAATGGTTCATCGACAAACACCTTTTCCATTTTTCGCCCCGTACGCTGGTGCGTATGATCGAGATGACGGGTTTCGAGATTTTGGAAGGGCCTGACAGCGCGGATCGTGAGAATCTGCTCATTGTCGCGCGCAAGGTGACCACGCCGCCGCCGATATTCGGCCATGATCATGGCGAGGTGGAACGAGCGGCAACGCTGATGACCACTTATGTCGCCACGCGGGCGCGCAATCTTGCGGCGCTGACAGCGGTGGCCACGCGCATTGCCAACATGCGGCCACGCCGGGTTGCCATGTGGGGCGCGGGCCGGATTTTTGACAGCCTTGTGGT
>DATJDE010000339.1:0-2781 GCA_035497595.1 Rhizomicrobium sp.
CATTAGGCGTTTCAAACGCATCGGCCTCGTACAGCGAGGTGGGCAAACAGCCTTGGCTCAAGCCGTCGGCAACACCGTACTGAGGCCCAACGCCGGGGACTGCGACGCCTAGAACATTGCCGAGGCCAGGATCGCGTTTGCACAGCTGCTTGGCACTGCGCATGCGGTCATCATCTTCCTGGAAGCGTTCCCAAATGAGATATGCTTTTACTTTCTCGCTCGGTTTCCAGCCAATGGTCATGCGACCGGACCACAGGTTGCGACCGTCGATGCGCTCCTGAGTGGTGTCATTGAATGAATAGCCCTGACGCTTCGTCCATTCTCCCGCAAGGCGGATCGCAAGTCGGTCATCGACGAGGGGTATATTGACCATCCCTTCGAAGCGTTTCTGGTGAAAATTGCCGAGCTCTGCCGATGCCATGGCTTCAAACTGATCGGTCGGCTTGGCAGTGGTGATGTTCACCACGCCCGCGGTCGCGTTACGCCCATAGAGCGTGCCTTGTGGTCCGCGCAGGACTTCCACCTGACCGATGTCAAAGAATTCCTGTTCGAAGAAATGATTGCGAATAAATGGCGTGTCATTCATCGCCACCGCTACCGCTGGATCGGTGGTAACAGAGATAGCTTGGGTACCAATGCCACGGATTTGAATGCTGTAACCGCTAAAATTTGTTTTGGTGAACGTCATATTCGGCACGGATTTGATCAAATCGGGGCCGCCTGCAGTTTGGGTGGCGGTCAATTGCTCCTGGCTGAGGGCGGTGATTGAGATCGGGATACTCTGCACATCCGCGCCGCCCAGTTTGGACGAGGTGACCGTCACGGTTTCAACTGCTGCGCGCGCTGGAGCCGCTTGCGCGATTTGAATTGGCTGAACGTCCAGACTTGACGAATTTTCGCGGACGACTGCGACGATGCCTGATGGATCACGGCGCGCTGTGAACCCCGTTCCAGAGAGAATTCTGGAGAGTGCGTTATCGGGAGACAGGTCGCCTTTTACGCCTACGCTTCGCACGCCTTTGATGGCTTCGCTGGAAACGACGAGTGGAACGCCTGCCTGGGTACGATACGCATCCAGTGCATGTTTGAGATCGCCGGACGGGACTGCGAAATCCTGTGCGATTGCAGGCCCGCACAGCGCGATGGCCGCGGCGGCGCCCCCGAGCATCAGGATTGCCTTCAATGAAACTTGTTTTGGCATTATTCCCCCCTCTTGTCAGCTTAATGTGGCAACCATCGCTCAGCGCGAGATCACGATTTCATTCCCTCTGTCCTGCACGTGCAGGCCAAACACTTCGTGGGCGACGCGCGTGAAGGCGCGTATGTCATTGGTCGGGACAGACGCATCGATCGTGAGTTTGCCCACGCCGTCACCGGCCACGACGATCTTTTCGGTGCTGTAGCGATTGAGTTCGGCTGCCACATCGCTGAGTGGTGCGCCGTCGAAAATGAGCAGGCCGTGGCGCCAGCTCAGTTCCTTGGCGAGCGTCGGCTTCGGCCTCTGTTCCACGGAAAGGGAATCCGCAGTCGCAATAGCGACATCGCCCGGCGTCAGGACCGCTTCGTGGTGTTGCGTATCGGGCCGGACAGAGGCGATGCTAGCGCGCCCCTCCAGCAGTGCCACCTCGACACGACCGGGTTCATCCCGCACCACGAATTTCGTGCCGAGATCGGTGATGCGGTGGCCACCAACATCCACGATGAACGGGCTCTTCGCATCGTGCACGATGTCGAAATAGGCCTCACCCTTTTCGATGGAGACATAGCGTTTGCCCGCGCGGACATCGGCGCGGATTGCCGTATTGGTATTGAGTTCGATGCTGGAGCCATCGGTGAGCTGGACCGTGGCCCGACCGCCAAGACCTGTGGAATAGAGTTGCCCCACCGGCTGCGGCAGCGAATGCCATGTCGAATATCCAACAACGGCAGCAACCGTGAGCGCACCAAAGACTGCCGCAAACCGCAACGTACCGGGCAGGCGTTTTGGCACTTCATTGAGCGGCCTTTTGAGGCGCAGCGGACGCAGCGCGGACAGCCGCTCCGTGCGGTCCAACGTGGCTTCGAGGCGCCAGAAGGCAACCGCATGGCTCATGGACTCTGCGAGCCAGGCATCGAGTGCCTTTTGATCGGCCTCGGACCATTCTTTCCAGTACCGGCGGCGTTGCAGCCAGTCGGCTGCGCGCTCTTCGATGGCGGCGGCATTGTTTTCGGCTTTGGAAGGCGTGTTGTCGCTCACGGTCTATCCTTCCGGTTGTCCGTCTCTTCGCCGTACATAATGTTGGCGAGCTGGCGCAGGCCGTTGTTGAGATGAACTGACACTGTCTGAGACGAAATGTTCATACGCTGCGCGATCTCGTGACCCGTCAGGCCATCAATGTGAGCGAGCACCATGGCTTCGCGGCAACGTGGCGGCAGTTGATCGAGCGCAGCTTGTAGACGGCGTAACTCATCCCTTGCGATAGCGATGCGGTCAGGACCAGGCACATCCGAGGCGACATCAAGCGCTACAGCGTCCGTTGCTCTTTCGAGAGGGATGGCTTGCGCGCTACGTAGCCGATCAATCAGAAGATTGCGGGCGGAAGTAAGAACGAAACGTTGTGTCTCGTCGGGAAACTGTTTCTGCGCGCCCAGGCAAACGCGCGCATAAACTTCCTGGCGGAGGTCGGCGATATCGCTGGGGTTGTGCCAGTTGCGATGCAGATATCGTGTCAGGATCGTCTCCAATGGCAGAACCTCCCGGACAAACCAGGCCGCTATATCGTGCGTGTTCAAAGGGCCGTC
>DATJDE010000340.1:0-1570 GCA_035497595.1 Rhizomicrobium sp.
CGTGCCCCACCCACAAGGCTCAACGGAGGTTGTGACATGAGACTGGATTTTGCACCGCTTTTTCGTTCCACCGTCGGCTATGACCGGCTTCTCGATCTGCTCGACAGCGCATCTGAAACCACGCAGGGCTATCCGCCCTACAATATCGAACGCACCGCCGAAAACCGTTACCGCATCAGTGTCGCGGTGGCCGGGTTCGGCGAAAAAGACTTAGCCGTCGATGTGCATGATGGCGTGCTGCATGTCAGCGGCAAGCGTGAAGACGGCGAAGCCTCTTCGTATCTGCACCACGGCATCGCGGGGCGCGCCTTCGAGCGCCGCTTCCAGCTTGCCGAATATGTCGAGGTCAAGGGCGCACGGCTCGAAAACGGGCTTCTGCACGTCGATCTCGAACGAATCGTGCCCGAAGAGAAGAAACCCCGCCGGATCGCGATCAACGCGCCGGAACTCAAGACCCTTGAAGGCCAGGCCAAAGCCGCCTGACGCAAAGGTCAATTAAAAGCGTGGAAGGGCGCGTTCCGGCAGGAGCGCGCCCTTTGCTTTTATGCGGCGTTGCCTCATACGCCTGACCGGGTAGACTTAAAGCCAAGGGCACGGATGCATATGGATCCGGTCCGGGGCAGGGCGACGTGAGGATGGTATGGCGCTGTTTACGCGCAACAGTCGCAATGTGCAGTTTGGCCCGCGTTCGAGCATTGCAGAATTGCGCGGCGCCTATGAGCAAATATTCGCCCGCTTCGGCGAGCCGCCCAATGGCGTCACCTTTGCACCGGCCCAGCTTGGCCTGATGAAAGGCGAATGGGTGCAGGTGCCGCGCGCCGTGCGCGGGCGGCTGATCCTCTATTTCCATGGCGGCGGCTTTATCGCTGGCTCGCCCCAGACCCACCGCCCGCTGGTCGCCAAATTGTGTTTTCAGGCCCAATCACATGCGCTGATGCTGGCCTATCGGCTGGCGCCGGAATTTCCCTTTCCCTCGCCGGTGCGCGACGGGGTGGATATCTATCGCAATCTGGTGAAAGGCGGCGTGGCGCCGTCGTCCATCGTACTGGCGGGCGATGGCGCGGGCGGCGGGCTTGCCTTTGCCGTCATGCTTGCTATCCGCAATGGCAATCTGCCGTCACCGGCAGGCATTGTGGCCATCTCGCCCTGGGCCGATCTTTCGCTCTGCGGCATGTCGATGATGAGCAATGCGGAGGCGGACGAGCATCTCAGTTGGGAGCTATTGTTCCTGTCGGCCCGCAACTATCTGAAGAAGCTGAATCCCAACGGCCCTTACGCCTCACCGGCCTTCGCCAATTTCCGCGACTTTCCCCCCATCATGGTCCATGCCGGATCGAAAGAGATTTTGCGCGATGATGCGAGCAAACTGGGCGACCGCGCCGCCGAAGCGGGCGTCAAGGTGAACATCGAAATCTATGACGGGATGCAACACCTGTTTCAGATGACACCGGGCCTGCATGAAGCAAAGATGTCGCTCGAACGGCTGGGCCAGTTCATCCATGTCCGCACCCGCGTCCCCCTCACCACGCCCGAACTGGCTGCGGGCGAATAAACGCACGCCGCTAAAAGC
>DATJDE010000341.1:0-4316 GCA_035497595.1 Rhizomicrobium sp.
CGATCTGGTAGGTTGCTCCGATTGACGGCTCAACTGCCTGGCTCCCATACTCCGCAATGAACGCAAACGAGGGGGTGTCCAATGGGCAGCGTTTTTTCATCCGCATCTAGCAGTCTTTATTTTTATGTCGGTGTGAACGCAGCGATCATGCTGTTTCTCGCGCTGATGGTGGTGGTTGCCCGGGAGCGAACGAAGACGCTTATCGGCGACGCAGGGCTTCCAGAAATGATCGGGCCGGTGCGCGCGCATGCCAACAATGTCGAATATGTGCCCATGGGGCTGTTGTTGCTGTGGGCAATGGTCGCTCAAGGCGCGCCGCTTTGGGCCGTGCACACGGTTGGACTTACGCTGACGACTGGCCGCGTATTGCATGGGCTGGGACTTTCCACGTCGCTCGACACATCTGCGCCCCGTCTGGTGGGGATATTGCTCACATGGATCTCGTTCCTTGTCGGCATTGTCGCGGTTTTGTGGCTTGTGTTTATGCCCGGTGCGACACCCTGATTGGGTGAAAGCGCTGATTTCCACCGATTTGGCAGGGTTGCGTTACTGATTGCGCACCCCGCCAGGTTGTGGTGATATTCCCCCCAGTTGCCGAATTCGGGGGGCATCGTGAGACGCTTCGGTGTATTTCTCGCAGTGATGGTGGCGTGGGCGGGACCTGCCTCTGCCGCCGATTGCCCGCCGCTCAAGATTGTTGGGCACGCGCAGATGGTTTCCACGCGCGGAATGCTGTTGGTGCCCGGAAAATTGCAGGACCAGCCGACAAATGTGCTGATTGATACCGGCGGCTGGGTTCGTGTCATTTCGCCTGAGATGGCCAGGAAGCTGAAATTGACGCCGACGCGGCGCAATGTGGAGCAGATCGGGGTCACGGGAAAACCGATGAACAAAACCGTGACGCTCTCGTCCTTCCAGGCGGGGACGCTTTACGGTGAGCACATGCCTTTTTTTGTCGGCAATGCACTGTTTGATGCCGATGGAAGTGTTGGTGCGCTGATCGGCCCGGAAATTCTGACGCAATTCGATGTCGATCTGGATTTCGGCGCGCACAAGATAAACTTTATTCAACAGGATCATTGCGAGGGCAAAGTTATTTATTGGCCGCACAAAGTTGTTGCGGTTGTGCCGTTCGAATTGTCGGAACAGAGGCATATTCTGCTGCCGGTGCTGTTGGACGGTGTGAAAATGACCGCAATGCTCGACACCGGCGCGACCAATTCGGTGATCAATTTCGACGCGGCAGACACCTATTTTGGCCTGACCAAAAAGTCGCCCGGCGTCAAAAAGGTAGGCGTGGTCAATGGCGATGCAAAGGTGGCCCGTTATGCGCACACCTTCAAAACGATGGTCATTGCCGGTATAACGATCAGCAACCCGACGCTCAGCATGATGCCAGACTTGATGCGCATTCACCTGCATCAAACCCCGCCGATCAATTCCCTTATCGTCAGGGAAAAGGAGGCTGACGGGATGGAGGATATCATCCTTGGGCTGGAGGAGTTGCGGCATCTGCATATCTATATCGCGTATAAAGAGCAGAAACTTTACATCACGCCTGCGTCGGAGGATGAGGCAAGTGATGAGCAGCCGTCTCCCTGAAAACCTCACGAGGAGCTCATGCGCAAGATCGTGGTTGTTGTTTTAGCGTTGCTGTCGCTCGGTTGCGCAAACGCGCAGGCTGAAGACTGCAAGCTGAAGATGGTTGCAAGTTACGACATGCTGCCGGTGGATGGCGCGGTGGTTATTCCGGTGCAGATAGCTGGAAAGCCGAGACCGATGGGTGTTGGCTTGCAATCTGCGATCGGGTCGGTAAGCGAAGGGTTAGCCGATGCCATGGGGCTTGAGCCACAGCACATTGCCCGCGGCACCGTCTATTCCAGCAAAGCGCACATGGATGAATTGGTTGCGGTGCCGGACATAAATATCGGCATGGTCCATCTGGATCGTGCGCATTTCGCTTTGGGCAACGGCGCATCAGCGGCAAACGGCAGCTGGATAGGAAACGACATTCTGAGTGTCTTTGATATTGAACTGGATTTCGCGGCGCGAAAGGTGAGGTTTTTTTCGCCCGACCATTGCAAGGGAAAGGTCGTCTACTGGTCTTCCTCCCAAGTTGCTTTTCCATTTCGGCTCGACAACAACAAGATTCAATTCGCCATGAATTTGGATGGCCACGAGATCAGCACAACCTTCACTCTGGGCTGTTCATGTTCCGCACTGAACTGGCGTGTGGCGCGCGGGGTATTTGGGCTCAGTGAGGATTCGCCGCGCATCCATACTCTGCATGAACCGGATGGGACCACCGTCCAGTCCGCCAGCTTTGAGTCGTTATCGGTTGGGGGACTTAGCATCCCCAAACCATCTTTGTTCTTGATCGAGGATACACTGCGCAGCATGGCGCGCTATGACACGCCGGATAAAATGCAGAACCAGCCAGGATATGAACTTGTGCATATGCCGCACCTGATATTGGGGCTCGATGTGTTGAAGCACCTGCGCGTTTACATCGCCTATCAGGAGCGGATGATCTATTTGACGGCGGCGGACGCGCATTGACGGGGGTGTGTTGTCCCACCATATTTTTGGCGGACACATTCGAGGGGGATGGCCAATGGGCAATGTTTTTGCTTCGGGATATGGCAGTTTTTATTTTTATGTCGCGGTGAATGCGGCGATCATGCTGGCGCTGGCCGTTCTGGTGGTGCGGGCGCGGCAGGGGACGCAGACGGCGATTGGCGATGGCGGCAACCCGGCAATGATCGCGGCGGTGCGTGCCCACGGCAACAACACCGAATATGTGCCGATGGGGCTGTTGCTGCTGTGGTCGGTGGTGGCGCTGGGCGGTTCCATCTGGCTGGTGCATGGTGTTGGGGCCTCGCTGACGCTGGGGCGGCTGTTGCACGGATTTGGCCTTTCGCGCTCGACCGGAGTTTCAACCGCGCGGCTGCTGGGGGTGGTTTTGACCTGGGCTGCCTTTGTGGTCGGCATTGTCGCGGTTCTTTGGCTTGTATTCGTGCTGCCGGGTGCGGCATCCTGAATGGGTGAAAACAAACAGCAAACAAGATCCGCGCGCGACGCTTGAAGCGTTGATTGGCGCGGCAAAGCGGGCCGGCGCTGATGCAGCCGATGCGCTTGTGGTGGAAAGTGTGGCGTCCAGCGTGTCTTATCGCATGGGCGAGCTTGAGGATGTGGAACGCGCCGAAGCCGCCGATCTGGGCTTGCGGGTGTTTGTGGGGCAGAGGGTGGCGTTTGTCTCCTCCACCGATCTGACCCCTGCTGCCCTTGCCGAACTGCCGGAGCGGGCGGTGGCGATGGCGCGGCTGGCGCCGGAGGACAGGTTTGCCGGGCTGGCGCCTGCAGGTCTTTTGGCGAAGGATTTTCCGGCTCTCGATCTGGATGATGCGGCCGAACCGCCTGCCGAACTTTTGATTGCGCGGGCCAAGGCGGCTGAGGCGTCTGCCATGGCGGTGAAGGGCGTCACCAATTCGGAAGGCGGCGGGGCGAGCTATGGCCGCAGCGCCGTGACGCTGGCAACCAGCGAAGGGTTTTTCGGCGCCTATGCGGGGACCAGCCATAGTGTTGGCGTTTCGGTTCTTTCCGGCGAGGGCACGGGGATGGAGCGCGATTATGACAGCGCCAGCGCCCGTCATTCCTCCGATCTGGAAGCGGCCGAGGACATTGGCAGGCGCGCCGGTGAGCGGGCGGTGGCACGGCTGGGTCCACGGCGCGTGAAATCCCAGAGTGTGCCGGTGGTGTTTGATCCGCGGGTTTCGGCGGGGCTGCTCGGCCATCTCGCCGGGGCGATTTCGGGCGCATCGATCGCGCGCGGGGTGAGCTTTCTGAAAGAGTTCATGGGCAAGCCGGTGTTCGCGCCGGGGGTGAGCATTGTGGACGATCCGCACCGCGTGCGGGGGCAGCGCTCCAAGCCGTTTGACGGCGAAGGCGTGCGCAACCAGCGCCGCGCGATTATCGAAGATGGTGTGTTGACCACCTGGCTGCTGGACTGCGCCAGCGCCAGACAGCTTGGCCTCACCACCACGGGCCATGCGGCGCGGGGGACTGGTGGGCCGCCCTCCCCCTCCACCACCAATTTTTATATGGAGGCGGGAAAGCTCTCGCCTGAGGAATTGATCGCTGACATCAAAGAGGGGTTTTACCTCACCGAATTGATGGGTATGGGCGTGAATGGCGTGACCGGCGATTACAGCCGGGGCGCGGCGGGCTTCTGGATCGAGAACGGGAAGATCACCTATCCGGTTTCGGAAGTGACGATTGCAAGCAATATGAAAGAGATGTTCCGCAATCTCACACCC
>DATJDE010000342.1:0-1912 GCA_035497595.1 Rhizomicrobium sp.
GCCCAATGGCACACATTTCTCACCGCATCGCCCGATCTCGCCGCGCCCTTCCTGTCTTACAGCTATGCGCTGACGGCAGAAAAAATCTTTCCCCATACCCGCCTGCTTAAACTGACGCGCGGCACCGAAACAGTCGGCTTCTTTCCCTTCCAGCACGCCTCATTGCTGCATCGCCTGGCTGGCATCGGCGAAGGCATCAGCAGCCATCTGGCGGATTATTTCGGCGTGATCGGCGCGCCCGGTCTCAAAATCTCAGATCGTGACCTGCTCGCCGCCGCTGGCCTGAAAGCAATGTACTTCACCCATCTCGAAGAAGCCCAAACTCGCTTCGGCCTCAGCGGTGTCCAGCCCGAAACGGGTCTGCGCATCGACTTCGCCGATGGCGGCAAAGCCTTCTGGGATGAACGCCGCCGCCTCGATAAGAAATTCACCAGCGATACCGAACGGCGCGAACGCCGCCTGATCGAAGCCCACGGCCCTTTGCGTTTCGTCTTCCGCCACACCAACGCAAAAGACGAGCTGCAAAAACTGATCGCCGCCAAACGCGCCCAATATGCCCGTACCCATGTCGCCGATTCCATGGAGGCGCCCCAAACGCGCGCTTTTCTGGCCGCGCTCGCAAGCGTGGACGATCCCGATTGCCGCGCCACGCTCTCCACCCTGCATGCAGGCGATGAATGGGTCGGCTCCCATTTCGGCCTGATGCACGGCACCACGCTGCACTATTGGTTTCCGGTCTATAACCCGGCCATGCGCGCCTTCGGTCCAGGCCGCCTGCTCATCAAGCAGATCATCGACACCGCGGAAGAAAACCAGGTCACGCGGATCGATCGCGGGGCGGGGGACTCCCAGGCCAAACTCGATTTCGCCACCTCGCGCCACCAGTTCCTGCGCGGCCTCTGGTCAAGGCCCGGCCCCACCTCGCTTGCCTATCGCGCGGGCCTGTCGCTCTCCTGGCGCCTGGCCGCCCGCACCAAAAGCGGGGAGGGCGCATGACCAAACACATCCTGCACGCCTTCTCCACCTTCGCGGTCGGCGGCCAGCAAACCCGCTTCCTCACCCTCTGCAACGCCACAAAAGAAAAGTATCGCCACACCATCATCGCGATGGATGGCAATTACGAAGCGGCATCCGGCCTCGCCCCCCATGTCAATTTCACGCTGGCCGATATGCCAGTGTCGAAAACCGGCGGCATCAGCCTCGCCAATCTGCGCCAGATGCGTGAGCAACTCGCAACGCTCCGCCCAGATCTGCTCTGCACCTATAATTGGGGCAGTATTGAATGGTCGCTCGCCAACCTCATCTTTCCCGTCTGCCCGCAAATCCACATCGAAGATGGTTTCGGCCCCGATGAATCGCCGACCCGCCAGCACCCACGGCGCACCATCACCCGCCGCCTCCTGCTCTCGCGCTGCGCCCGCATCGTGGTCCCGTCCACGGTATTGCGCGACGTTGCGCTGAACAGTTGGAAGCTCAATCCCGCCCGCATCCTCTATCTGCCCAACGGCATAGATTGCGCTCGCTTTGGCCGCGCCGCCGATGAAACCCTGCTCGCTGACCTAGGCATCGCACCCGATGATGTAGTGGTCGGCACCGTCGCCGCCCTGCGCCCCGAAAAAAACCTCGAACGCCTCCTGCGCATCTTCGCCGCTACCCCGCCCAATCCCAAAACCCGGCTGGTCATCGTGGGCGATGGCGCACAGCGTGCGTTTCTCACCGAAACAGCAAACACCCTCGGCATCGCGCAGCGCACAATTTTCACCGGCGCGCTCGCCGCCCCCGAACGCATCCTCGCCCGTTTCAACATTTTTGCTCTCTCCTCCAATACCGAGCAGATGCCCAATTCCGTGCTGGAGGCGATGGCCGCAGGCCTGCCCATCCTGGCGACCGATGTGGGGGATGTGAAACGCAT
>DATJDE010000343.1:0-2954 GCA_035497595.1 Rhizomicrobium sp.
GCGCCTGCCGGGCGTATTCTTGTAATCGAGGACCGCCCGGAATCTGTGGCGTGGTTCCAGAACGCGCTGACCCCACACAATGATCTGGCAGCGGTTGATACGTTTGAAGAAGCGCTCGTCCGCGTGAAGGGGGGGGATTACGATCTCCTCATTGTCAGCCTTGGTATGCGTGGTTTTGACGGGCTTCGGCTCTGTTCGCAGCTTCGCTCCCTGCCTGAAGGGCGCAATGTGCCGATCCTTGTCGTCGTCAGCGAAGGCGAGCGGCGCAAGTTGACCCAGGCGCTTGAAATGGGTGTGAACGATTATCTCACCCGCCCGGTGGACAAGAACGAACTCACGGCGCGCGTGCGCACCCAGTTGCGCAAGAAACGCTATGCGGACCGGCTGCGCCACAATGTGCAGCTCAGCCTTGAAATGGCGATTACCGATCAGCTTACCGGGCTGCACAATCGCCGCTACATGGAGCGCCATCTTTCGAACCTGATCACCAGCGCTGGCAAGACGAATAAACCGCTCGCGTTCCTCATCATGGACATCGACTACTTCAAGCGGGTGAACGACTCCCACGGCCATGACATTGGCGATGAAGTGTTGCGGGAATTTTCCGCCCGCATTGGCGCCAATGTACGCGGCATCGATCTGGCCTGCCGTTATGGCGGGGAAGAATTTGTCGTGGCGATGCCCGATACCGATATCGCCTTTGCCTATTCCGTCGCTGAACGCTTGCGCCGCAGCGTCGAATCCACGCCGTTCGAAATCAGCCGCGATCCCAAACGCCTGAACATCACCATCAGCATTGGCATTGCTGCGTCGGAAGGTGAGGGCGATACGGCGGAAGCATTGCTGCACCGTGCCGATCAGGCGCTGTACCGCGCCAAGCGCGATGGCCGCAATCGTGTGGTTGCCGACGCGGCCTAGGCGGTTGATTCATTCGGCCTATCCGAATTCAGTTTGATGTGAGGTTGAGGAACGCGAGATAGGTATCGTCGCGCGTAGGAGGCTGTCACGCCCCTTTCGGGATAATTTTAACGTTTAAGGTTCGATATGCATCACGCTATGGATTTCGACCGCGTCACCCGCGTCGTAGATCGCATCCCAGATGATGAATGCGAGCAATTTGGGGGCATTTCCTAACAATATGTAAACTGGCTTAGGTCCATACTCGATCCGTCGGAAAAGGATCGGGGGTTGGGAATGCGTACCAGGGCTCGAAGCCTTATCGCTCGTTTCTTGCTGTCGCGGCGGGCCAACGTTGCAATCATCACCGCTTTGATGACGCCCGCGCTGGTTGGATTTGCCGGTTTGGGCACCGAAACAGCGTATTGGTATTATCGCCAACGCAATTTGCAGGGCGCGGCAGATGTTGCCGCCTTCGACAGTGCGCTTGCGTTGCGCGCTGGCAAAACCTATTCCATGATCACGAAAACCGCGTCAGCGGACGCTGTGAAGAACGGGTGGCGCGCTACCGGAGGAGCGATTGTTGTCAATACGCCCCCCACCTCCGGCACGCACCAGAACACCAATTCTGTCGAAATCATCCTCACCGAAGTCGAGCAGCGTTATTTCACAGCGCTTTTTTTCCGTGACGCCGTGCCTGTGAAGGTTCGGGCTGTCGGAACTTTCGTCGCAAACGGAACTGCCTGCATGCTTGGCCTCGACAAGACCCGCAGCAAGGCTGTTCAGTTCTGGGGCAATGCGTCTGCGAAATTCGATAATTGCAATATCGTGTCGAATTCCAGTGCGAGCGATTCTTTCGCGGTCGGGGGGGCGGCAAACGTCACGACGCCTTGCGTCTCGACGGTGGGCGGTGATTCCGTTACCTCGGGGCTGCATCTGACCTCGTGCACCTCTGTAACAACCAAAGCTCCGCCTGCGGTCGACCCTTATGCCTCGGTTGCCGCGCCTGCGGCTGGCAGCTGTTACGGCGGTGCTATCGGCGGTACATTGTCGCCGGGAACCTATTGTGGCGGCCTTTCGCTCAGCGGCAACGTCACCTTGGATCCGGGCGTGTATGTCATTTCGGGTGGGACACTCAAGATCAATGCCAATGCCAATGTTAGCGGGGCGGGCGTGATGATCTATTTGACGAATGGCGCACAGCTCTCGCTTAACGGCAGTGCCACAATGAACATTTCCGCAGCCACCACCGGCCCCTATGCAGGGCTGCTGTTCTACGGCGATCGCACGATGGCGTATGCGTCACAGACCATCAACGGAAACGCAACTTCGCTGTTCACTGGTGCGGTCTATTTCCCGAGCCAGGATATCCGACTCCTGGGGAATTTCAGCGGTGCGGGGGGCTGCATGCAGGTGATCGCAGCAACGATTTATTACACCGGCTCGTCGACATTCAGAACCGATTGCGACACGACGGGTATGGCGACGATACAAGTGCCTGGCGCAGTGTCCTTGGTAGAATGATGCAAATGATGCAGAGACTTTTTACGACCGCGCGCAGCAAATGGGTTCGATTGATTGCCGAATCCAGAGGACTTGCCGCGATAGAATTCGCACTGATTGCGCCCGTGCTGGCCGTTATCACCATATCGATTTCCGACTTGAGCCAGGCGGCGGTCGGCGCGATGAACATGGAGGCGGCCGTTCGTTCGGGTATTCAATATGCGATGAACGGTGGCACCGACATGTCGATCGCCAAATCCGCAAGCATCCAATCGTGGGCCAGCCGCCCATCCGGCTCCACGCTAGACGCCAGTGAAATGTGCATTTGCGATTCCGGCACCGCGGTTTGCGGCCAAGCCTGCACCGACGGCTCTACGCAGAAGACATTTGTCACTGTCACCGCTACGGCAACACTTGGTGGCTCGGTGATTAAATTCGGGAAAACTGCTACAAAGACGGTCCAGGTGAACTGATCATGTCGCTGGCGTGCGATCTTTCAAAGTTTTGCCGCGACGCACGTGGTGCCGCAGCCGTGGAGTTCGCAATTGTTGCGA
>DATJDE010000344.1:0-10448 GCA_035497595.1 Rhizomicrobium sp.
TCGTTACACCGAAGACCGCAAACACTTCACCATGATCCCGAGCGAGCTTCTCGCGGTGGGGTGGGGCTATCCCTCCACCGGTGAGATCAATCAGCAATGGGGTCAGTTCACCGGCCGCGCAGTTTTGAATTGGACACCGAAACTGAATTTCACCGATCAGACATTGGTCTTCGGGAGCTATAGCCATGGTTACAAGGCGGGCGGTGCCAACCCGCCCGGCGCCGTATTGCTGATCTATGGCGGCGAAGGCAACAACCCGAACCCCATTCACCCAACAACCTTCAAGCCGGAATTCATCGATGCGTTTGAACTGGGCACCAAGAATGCGTTGTTCGACAGCACGCTGACCTTCAACGCCAGTGCGTTCTATTTCAACTATCAGGGCTACCAGATTTCAGAGATCGTCGATCGTTCCGCGATCAATCGAAATTTCAACGCCAATGTGAAGGGGGCAGAAGTTGAAGCCACCTGGGAGCCGATCCCGGGCCTGCGTTTCAACATGTCGGGTGGCTATGAAGATGCGCGTGTTGCGCGCGGCCAGAAAGGCATCGATCTGATGGACCGCACCGCGGGCGATCCCAACTACATGGTGATGAAGCCTTTCGCGACACAGGCATCAAACTGCATTTTCCCGGTGTCTGAAGTGGTCTGGCTGCTCAAGCTTGGTCAGGGTGCTTATCAGGATGGCGCTCAGGGAAACCCTGCGCCGCTGGCTTGCGGTGTCGCCTATGTGGATGGCCACGATCCCATCACGGGAAAGACATACAAAGAAAATCCCGGTGGCACGGATTCCTTTTTCAATTACCCAGTCGATCCGAACTATCCGGGGTTCAATCCTGCCACCGTGCCCAATAACGGCGCGGGCATCGATAAGGATTTGGGCCATCACATGTTGCCCAATGCGCCGCCCTTCACCTTCTCTGCGGGCGGGCAATATTCCATGCCCGTCACAGCGGATTGGGCAGCCACGCTGCGCGGCGATTTCTACTGGCAGGATGATAGCTGGGCGCGGGTATTCAACGACAATCCGTACGACCGCATCCACGGTTATACCAATCTCAACCTGTCGCTGATTCTCACCAGCCAATCCGGTTGGCAGGTCATGGGCTTTGCCAAGAACGTGCTCAACACCACGGCCATTACCGGCGCCTTCCTCAATAGCGATGACAGCGGCCTTACCACCAACGTCTTCCTCACCGATCCGCGCCTGATCGGCGTGCGCGTCACGAAAAACTGGTGAACGCAATGAAAAATGTGACCGCACAGTGGAATGTTTTTATGGGGGGACTCCAACAATGAATGAACTGATCAACGCGCAGGCGAGCGAACGCGAATACCGTTGGCAATTACTGGCCACGGTGTCATCTTTGGCCCTTGCGGTGACGCTCTGCACGCCCGCGCAAGCCGCGCGTGACACGAACCGCCCCACCGTCTGGATCGAACTCGGTGCGCAGCTCGAACGGATGCAGGGGAGTGAAGACCCGTTCTTGCCACCATTCCTGCGCGCAGGAACCCCCCGTCCATTCGAGACAATCCCGTCTGCCGCGATCCAGCGCGCCCCGCGCTATGCTTTCGGCGGCGAAAGCAAAATCACCTTCATGCCTGAAGGGTCGGACTGGTCGCTGGTGGCTGCTGTCCGCTATGGCCGTTCCAATAGCGCAAAGGATGTGCATCAACAGACGAGCGAGTACCGTCAAAGCGGAAGGCTCCTCATGAACGATGATCCGTTTTTTGTCCGGTTGACACGGTTTGGCGACACCGCGTCATCGCACAAGCAAAGCCAGATCGTCGCGGACTTCATGGTGGGCCGGGATGTGGGGCTGGGCCTGTGGGGCGGCAGCAGCGCAGCAACGGTCGATTTTGGTGTGCGCTTCGCCCAGTTCACCGCCAGCAGCACAACCACGCTGAGGGACCGGCCCGATGCGTTTATCGAGCGCATCCCGCTGCCGCCAAATCCCTTCCTCCCTAACGCGCATAAGTACAAAACCAATTCCGACAGCCACAATTTCTATGCGTTTAACAATCAGAAGCGGAGCTTTTCCGGCCTCGGCCCCACTCTGTCGATGAACGGATCGCAGGCACTCGCGGGCAACCTGGATGAAGACGCGCTCTCTTTCGATTGGGGGGTGAACGCAGCCGTTCTGTTCGGACGCCAGAAAGTAAACGGAAGCCACAAGACCTCTGGCGTCCATATGGGAGACTTCGCCGCCCCGCCCAAATCGACCTATAACCTTCCCACCAAGTTCATCGCCCGCTCGCGCACGGTTGTCGTGCCCAATGTGGGCGGCTTCGCAGGGGTCAGCGCCCGTTACGCCCACGCGAAATTCAGCCTGGGCTATCGCGGCGACTTCTTCTTCGGCGCCATGGATGGCGGCATCGATGCGCGCGCCACCCACAACCGCAGCTTTCATGGGCCTTTCGCGACGATCAGCGTAGGTCTTGGGGGGTAAGCTTTTCATACCAACGCGACTCGGCCCCGATGCGCAATCGGGGCCGTTTTGTTGTTTAGTATATGGATGGTTATGCTGGCCGCGTGGAACGCAAGGATATGCGAAACGTGGATGGCACTGAACGGTCGATGACGAAGCAGGGCAGGGGCTCACTGCTGCGAGGCCTGCGCCAGTCCCGCCTCGGCCTATGGTGGTTGCTTGCCTTGCCGTGGGTGTTGATTGTCTACCGCTATGCTGACGGCACCACCTATTATGGGGAATTCATCCATCAAACCGGGCGCTTTTCCGTCTGGTTTCTTCTTCTTGCGCTTGCCATTGCGCCGTTGCGGCTGACCTTTCCTCGCGCGGGGTGGACATTGTGGCTCATGCAGCGGCGACGCTATTTCGGCATAGCGGTTTTCGCCTATGCGCTGCCGCATCTGGTTGCATATCTGATCAAGGTCGAGACCATGGAGCGCATCTTCGAAGACGCGCAGGCATGGGAAATGCTGGCCGGTTGGTTGGCCATGGTGATCTTCTTTTTTCTCGCCGTGACCAGCAGCAATTATGCGGTGCGCTACATGGGCCGGGCCTGGAAGCGCTTGCATCGCTGGGTCCATGCAGGCGCACTCCTCACCATCCTGCACTGGATATTCACAGCGTTCGATCCATTCGTTGCCTATGTTCACCTTGCCCTTTTGGTGCTTATAGAGGGATGGCGGTTGGTGCGACGCTATGCGGTCAGGCCCGCAACGCGCTGACGCGTGAACAATTCTGAAAGGAGACAAGTATGCGTTTTGGACATTGGGCCGTTGCCACTTTACTGGTTTTAGCGGCCCCGGCAGCCGCGCAAGCGCAAAATGCTGCCCTGGTGAATCCCAACACGGCGTCACAAGAAGATCTGGCGCGCGTCCCCCACATGACACCCGCTTTGGTGCAGGACGTGATCGCCAAGCGCCCCCTGGCATCACCGTTGGCGCTGGACGCGGTTCTGGCAAAAACCCTGAGCGCAGAGCAGCGCAAGCAGGCCTATAGCCGGATGTTTGTGCCCCTCAATCTGAACACCGCCACGATAGACGACATCATGCTTATTCCCGGCATGAGTCGGCGTATGTCCGCAGAATTCCGCGAATATCGCCCCTACAGGTCGATCGGCCAGTTTCGCCATGAAATCGGCAAATATGTCGATAAAGCCGAGGTAAAACGGCTGGAAAGTTACGTTTTTGTCCCAGCTAAGTGAGATACGGCCTTAAAACCGCTTGCGCCCTTAGTTGAGAATGAATATTAGCTGCAACAAGGTTTGGGTCGTCCAAGCCGCAACCCAGCCTTGTTCCCGCAGCCAGGTCGATGACGCTTCCATTTGCAGCAGATTACTCGGTCTCTGCACCGAAAGAACGCCCTGTCGAGCCCGTGCCGCTACAGGGCGGGCGTAAGTTCGGCTTTTGGCCGATATTCGTTCTGTCGTTGCTGGCGCATGTGGCTGTGATCTATTGGCTCAGTCGCCCGCCCCACAGTGTCGTCAAGCCTCCGCCGACCGTTCAAACGGTTAGCGTGTCGATGCTTGTGCCCGAAAATCCACAGCCGGTTGAAACGCTGCCGACACCGCCCGAACCTGTGCCGCAGAGCACACCCAAATTGAAGCAGAACGTGCAGCAAACCCCTCAACCGGTTAACAGCACGACACCCAGTTCCATGCCCGTCGCTGAAGCTGCGCCCGCGCCTTCGCCGCCCACGCAAACCACGCAAAGCCCGCCCAGCCCCACACTATCCGAACCGCGGTTCGATGCGGCTTATCTCAATAATCCCGCGCCGGTTTATCCGAACATGTCGCGCCGCTTGCGCGAAACCGGAATGGTGCAGGTGCGTGTAAGGGTGGACAGCAGCGGGCGCCCGACGAATGTCATACTAGCCAAGTCCTGTGGGTATGCGCGGCTGGATGATGCAGCCCTTTCCGCCGTCCGGCGCTGGAAATTTGAACCCGCAATGCGCGGCGACATTGCGGTCGAAGCCGATGTCGTCGTCCCCGTCGAATTCAGTTTGGAGAAGTCTCGCAGATGAATCTGGGTTATGTGTTCCAGCACGGTGATCCCGTGCTTATTGCCGTGTTTGTTGGGCTCGGCCTCATGTCGGTGATGACATGGGCGTTGATGGCCTACCGCCTTGTCGGTCTGGCGGCTTTTCGCATGCGGTCGGAAAAATTCCTGAAAGATTTCTGGGATTGTGAGAATTGGGATGATGCGTTGCAACTGTCGCGGAGCACCAACGCGCCGGTTGCCAGAATTGCGCAAGGCGCCATCGAAGCTCATCGCCGTTATGGTGCCCATGCCAATTCGACATTGGGTGTCGCGTGCGATCTCGATGCCTATCTGGTGCGCGCCATCCGCAACGCAATGGATATTGCTAGCGCCCGCCTGGAAATAGGCCTGACCGTGCTCGCATCTGTCGGCAGCACCGCCCCCTTTCTTGGTCTGTTCGGCACAGTTTGGGGAATTTACGGCACGCTGACCAATATCGGGCTTAAAGGCAGCGCCTCGCTGGAAACGGTTGCAGGCCCGATGGGCGAGGCACTGGTCGCAACTGCCGCCGGTCTTGCGGCCGCGCTCCCGGCGGTGCTCGCTTATAACGCTTTGGTGCGTGGCAACCGGCTGATGACCAACATGATGGATGGTTTTGCCCACGATCTGCACAGCCATTTGCTCACCGTGCCGGTGCGCGCTGAGCCGTCGCCGCGCAATGGCGAACAGCACCGCCTGCGCCTGGCGGAGTTTTAAGCCATGGCGTTTGGCGAATTTGACCGTAAGCGCAACGCACCCATGTCGGAGATCAACATCATCCCGTTGGTGGACGTCATGCTTGTTCTGCTGGTGATTTTTATCATCACGGCACCTGTGATGACACATGCGGTGAAGGTGGAATTACCTAAACTCAGCAGCGTGCCGGAAGAGCAGAAGCCTGACTCTATCTCTGTTTCGATCACCAATGACGGCAGGCTGTTCAGTGATGACAAGCCCGTCACGATGAACCAGTTGGTGGCACAGATGAAAAGCCTCGCAGCGCGCGATGACCGGGCCAGTGTCCATCTGCGTGCCGACAAGCAGAGCCGTTATGAGCGCATTGCCGAAATCATGGTCTCTGCGCGCGATGCAGGGGTCAGCAATATCGGCTTTGTGATGCTGCCGACCAAATAGCAGGTGCGGCGCAGGTTTTTCGCAGTTTTGCCATGGTGTCGCACATTCAGATTGCGTTTCATTTTCAGTTGAAGTTGAGAATGAGTTGCAATACAAGATTTTCAGAACGGTGGGGAATTCTGTTTAACCTTTTGATTTTCCCAGACTTTCACTTTGTTCAAAGCATTCAACCTAGGGGACTACAGACGTGATCGAGCAGACGGGACGTATCAAGCGCACGGTTCGGCGGAGCGTGATGGGGGCAGCCTCAACGACAATGATGATTCAGGCCGGAATGGCAGTCGGGGTCGCAGCCGCGATGCTCTCGCCTCAACTGGCGTATGCCCAACAAGCCGATCCGGCAGCCACACCCACCACAACGCTCGGCGTTGTGAAAGTGAAGAGCGAGGCCATCGACCCCAATCCAAACGCCGAACCTGGCGTACCTTACAAGGCCAAAACCTCTGGCGATGAACGCCACACCCGTCCGTTGGCCGAACTGCCGCAGACCATTCAGGTTCTGACCAAGGCGCAGATCGACGATTCCGGTTACACCGACATGTCGCAAATTCTTGATGCGCAGCCCGGCATCACAATCGGCACCGGCGAAAACGGCAACGCCTTCGGCGATCGTTACATCATTCGCGGCCAGGAAGCGCGCAGCGATACGTTTGTCGATGGTTTGCGCGATCCGGGTATGACCATTCGCGAGAGCTTTGCCATCGAGCAGCTCGAAATTTCCAAAGGCGCAAGCTCAAGCTTTGCCGGCCGTGGCACCTCTGGTGGCGCCATCAACGCGATCACCAAAAAAGCCACAACCGATTACAGCTTTGCCAAAGCCGCCGCCGGCTTCGGCACGGATAATCACACCCGCCTGACGCTGGATGCGAACCAGGTGCTGGATGACCAGTTCGCCGTGCGCGCCAACCTTCTCTATGGCTATGAAAATGTGCCGGGCCGTAAGCCCGCGGATCGCAGGCGCCAGGGCGCCGCACTTTCGGGCATTTTCACCCCGACCGATGATCTGGAGATTTCGCTCGATTATTACGGTCTGAAGGCGAAAGACAGCCCGGATCTCGGCGGTTATCTGATCGGCTCCGGCGCCAATCGCAAGCCCGCACCGCTGACCCCCGCTTATGTGCAGGACCCGGACTTCCTGGCCTCCACGGTGAATACAGGCACGGCACGGGTGAGCTATCGTTTCAACCCGGATATTCGCGTCACCAACATTTTCCGCGTCGGCCATTCCAACAACGGTTACGTGACGACGGGGTCGAGATCATCGACCACGGCCCCCAGCAATCCGGGCGGCAGCTACCTCACCACCACGCTGGATTCTCATAACAACTGGCAGAACGTGAAGTATGTCGCCAACCAGACAAACCTGTTCTGGAATCAGGATATTCTTGGTTTCAAGAACGAGTTTATTGTCGGTGCCGAATATACCAATCATTCAGTACGCAACGGCGCCTATAATGTCGCCAGTTCGGGCGAGAACTGCATCGTCATTTCTGGAAGGGCGCCGAACTTTGGAACAACGCCGAGCTGGTGCATCACGGACCAGAACGGCAATCTCGTCAACGGTATCAACACGCTGATGAACCGCCAGATCTCGGTGGGTAACGTCAAGAACATGTGGAAGGTCAAAACCTTCTCGGCCTCGTTGATGGATACGGTCGATCTCACCGAAGATTTGACAGTGTTCGGCGGTTTGCGCATGGACTGGTTCGATTATCACCTGACAACGTTCACAGGCCCAACACTCGTCCGCAACGATTATCCGTACTCAGACAATCTGCTGAACGGCTATGTTGGCCTCGTGTATAAAATCACCCCGCAGGTCAATGTCTATGCAAGCTGGTCCACGGCTGCGGATATTAACGGCGGCGAATCTGACGTCGGCACCAGCAGTGGCTATGGTGGCGCGGTGATCTATGACGGCTCGATTGCTGCGGCAAAGCCGGAGCGTTCGAGAAACTTCGAAGTCGGCACCAAGTGGAATGTCTTCGATGATCGCCTGCTGGCGACTGCTGCTCTGTTCCAGAACACCAAATCAGACGTTATGGAGGGTGCCGATTACGACTCCATCGGCACGTTCAATACTGGTGAACTGCGCATTCGCGGCGTCGAACTGGAAGTGTCGGGCATGGTGACAGACGATCTGACCGTCGCTGGCGGCTTCAGCTATATGAATTCGGAAATACTGAAGTCGTCGAACCCGATCAATGTCGGTCACACACTTGCGAATTTCGCCAACGCCTCCGGCACTCTCCAGGTCAAATACCGCGTCACGGATGAATTCTCCCTCGGTGGTGCGGTGAAGTATGAAAGCAAGCGTTATGGTGGCCAGCCCGATACGGCTGCTCCTTACTCCGGCGACTATCACAGCCAGCCGGTGCCCGATTACACCGTGTTCGACCTCTTCGGATCGTATAAGTTCAACGATAATCTTAACCTGCGGGTGAACGTCAACAACCTGTTCGACCGCACTTACTTCACCGCGGCATATCGTGCCGGCTTCTTCCTCTACAAGGGCGATGGCCGGGCCGTGCGGGCGACTCTGGAATACGCACTCTAGAACCGCTTGCATAAGTATACGTTGCTGTAGAAACTTGAAGCCGGGCCATTGTGCCCGGCTTCATTGTTCTGGAGAGCTTGCGTGCGCCCGGCCCTTGATCATATCCCCCCTGACATTCTCTGCGCGCAGGATTACGAGGCTGCGGCGAAGGAATTTATCGCGCCCGCAACCTATGCCTATATCTGCGGCGGCAGCGCGCGAGCGCAGACCGTCTCGCACAATCGCGCCGCACTCAACGCGTGCACCCTCATGCCGCGCATCTTGCAGGATGTCACGGCTGGCGATACGCGGGTCAGCCTTGCCGGTGAAGCTTTTGAACACCCCATCCTGCTCGCGCCGGTCGCCCATCAAAAACTCGTTCATCCGCAAGGCGAAACGGAAACGGCACGCGGCGCCGCCGCCATGCAAAGCTGCATGGTGGTTTCCACCTTGTCGTCCTGTACGCTGGAGCAAATCGCAAAAACGGCACCAGGCGAAAAATGGTTTCAGCTCTATCTCCAACCCACCCGGCAGGCGAGCCTCTCCCTTGTGAAACGCGCAGAGGCGGCCGGATACACCGCTATCGTTCTCACTGTGGATGCCGCAATCCAGCTTCCCGACCACGCAGCCTTGCGCGCGGGCTTTCAAATGCCCACACACTGCGTCGCCGCCAATCTGGTAGATCAGCCAGCACCAGAACCTGTGCCAGTGCCGCCGGGAGAGAGCCGGATTTTCCGTAGTGCGATGGGAGCCGCGCCGCTTTGGGCGGATCTCGACTGGCTCTTGTCGCAGACGCGCCTGCCCATCTGGGTCAAAGGCGTGCTGCATGAGGAGGATGCGTTGAAGCTGAAGGCCAAGAAGGTCACCGGGCTCATCGTCTCCAACCATGGCGGGCGCGGGCTTGATGGCGCGCCGTCCAGCCTCTCTGTTTTGCCAAGCTTGCGCGCCGCGGTGGGGCAGACCTATCCGTTGATCTTCGATGGCGGCATCCGCTCCGGTGCGGATATTTTCAAGGCGCTGGCTTTGGGGGCAGACGCGGTGCAGGTGGGCCGGCTGCAACTCTATGCCTTGAGCGTTGCGGGCGGTTTGGGCGTCGCGCATATGATCCGCACGCTTCGGGAGGAGCTTGAAGTCACCATGGCGTTGACGGGCTGCACATCGGTTGGCGATATTCGCACATCCGGCGCTTGCCGAAACCGGAACATGAGTGTGCCATGCTGATCACCATAGATAATTTTCTCACCAAGGCCGACGTCGCCGATTTTCGCGCGCAACTCGGCCGTGCCACATGGATTGATGGTGCTAAAACCGCCGGAACGTTCGCCCGCCAGGTCAAAGACAATCAGCAGTTGGAAGATGGCAGCGAGATCGCCGTGGCACTGGGCAACACCATCTTGCGTAAACTCGGCGCCCACCCTCTGTTCATCTCCTACGCCCTTCCGTCCAAAATCTACCCGCCAAAATTCAACCGCTATCGCGACAGCGGAAGTTACGGCGCGCACGTAGACAGCGCCTTAATGCAGGTGCCCGGCACCAACATCACCCTTCGCGGCGATCTTTCGGCAACGCTCTTTTTATCCGAACCAGATGAATATGAAGGCGGGGAGCTTGAGATCGAAAGCGGTGAAGACACCCAGCTCGTAAAACTCGAAGCAGGTGCCATGGTGGTTTACACTTCGGGTTCGATGCACCGGGTTGCGCCGGTAACAAAAGGCGTGCGCATCGCCTCGTTCTTCTGGGTTGAAAGTTTTGTCGCCGACGAAAGCGAGCGCGCGCTTCTGTTTGATCTGGATCTGGCGATCCAGAATCTAACCCGCGCAGCACCCGGCGAAAGCCGCAGTCTGCTCAAGATGACACAAGTCTATCACAACCTGCTCAGACGCTGGGCCACGACCTGAAGTCAGTCACTGCCTCCGCAGAACACGGTCCACCGAATAGAAGCCGCCGCCAAACATGGCAATGTAGATGAGCCCGCCACACATGGCGACATTCTTCATAAAGTGAATCTGCATACCCGGGTTGCTGAAATCGGAATGGCCGACGATCGCGGTAGCGATACACCAGAGCGCCAACACCAAACCAATGATTCTGGTTTGAACTCCAACCAACAGGGCAATACCGCCCGCGAATTCAATTGCCACAGTAACAAGCCAGGCAAACATGGGGACCGGCAGGCCGATATGCGCAAAGTAATCCTGCGTTGCAGCCTGCGAAATTAGCTTCGCATACCCGCTCCAAATGAATATGGCGCTCATCAGCGCGCGGCCGATTAACATGGCTAAATTTTGGGTGCTG